>CAZTER010000130.1:0-5703 GCA_964612045.1 uncultured Bdellovibrionales bacterium | reverse complement strand
CAGCTTCAGAGAGGATGTATCCTGGGGCTCCAGACCAGCGGCTCCAGCTCTTAGGCATCGGCCAACTCTCTAAGATTCCAAGTTCGACCGCTTTTGGAATCAATCTCTCCTCTAAAAGAGATGTAATGTCAGGTAAGCGGCTATCGCCTATTAGATCTGACAATTCTTCCGAGACCAATATCTGAGATAGAGCTGAATGTTCACCGAATAGCTGCATCATGTCAGCAATTGTTGCACCTTCTTTAAAAGCCCCACCGAATTTTAACTTTAAGAATTCAGTCGCCTCTTCTCCTAAGGTTTGATTTGGTTCAAGGATGTTTTTATCAGAAAAGATCTGGTGAGGTTTGTAGGTCATCTCTTGTCTCTGATTAAATTCAGAGCGAATTAAAGACTCATGTTGAGCTGATTCTAAAGCAGAGATTAATCCACGAAGCTCTGCTCCTCGTAGTTCTAGGTGGTCTGCTAGAAGTTGAGCGCCTACGCCATGTTCTTTGTAAACAGGCTCGCTCTCTTCAATTGCTAAGATAGTTTTTATTATCTCTCTACCACTAATTTCTCTCTCTCCGCAGAGGAATTTCCTATTTAGAAATTCTCTAACTGTTGTAACGTCTGGTTCTAGTTCTTCAGTGAGAAATCTTGGGTTTAGGGAATCTATTGATGGTAACGAACTCTCTTCGAGCGCAGCGTGAGTAGCTCGGACACGTACAGGTACTAAAGCAAAATCCTCGTCTTCTACAGGAGCATCAGCGAACAGGTTACTTCCCATTGCGGAATTTTACTCTACTTTCAAATCTTAACCTAGTACGAAACTCCGACTAGTAAAAAATAGTGTATAATTCATTAGAATGGCCATTTTTTGCTTGACCTCTCTGTGTAGTAAATAACCTTAAAATTTAATTGTCTAAGATAAGAGACCTTTTGATCGATAGTATTCGATGGTGTCTCGCACTTCTTCGCGAAAGTCTTTTAGCGGTTGATATTCAAGCTCTCTAATAGCTTTAGATATGTCGAACCATCTTGACTTAGCAAAGAAATCTACACGTCTTCGATAGATTGGAGGTGTAATTCCTAGAGGCATGCAGATTGCTTCACACAGAGATCCAGCTAGCTGTACTGGCCATAAAGGGATCTTTATTTTTGGCCTACTGACGCCAAGTTCATCGGCCATTATGTTGACTGCTTCAAATAGGTGCATATGAAGTCGCCCGCCGATATGATAGATCTCACCGTTCCTTTCTGGGTGCTCTAACGCAAGTCTAAATGAGCGAGCTAAGTCTCGGACATCAACAAAATGTACCCATTTTTTACCTGCTCCAATATAGAAGAATCGGCCACTTTTTATTAAGCGAAAGAGTTTAAGATATCTTGTGTCTCCTGGACCAAAAACCATGGCTGGACGGATAACTACGCCGCCTATCTTCCCGCTGCGATAAAATTCAAGAGCAGCTTTTTCTCCCTCAACTTTACTATCTTGGTATTCATCTCCTGGACTGTAAGGAGTTTTATCTGTTCCAGGTGGGTCTGTTACATCACCGAGAACTCCTCCTGTAGAGCAGTGGATGATCTGACTTACGCCTACTTTGATAGCAGTTTGAAAAACATTTAAAACTCCTTGATGATTAACCTTGAAAAAATCATCTTTGGTAGCGGTTGGATCTCGATAAAGAGCAGCGATATTTATAACTGCATCAACGCCATCAAATGCTCTGAGTAATGATTCACGATCTGTTACATCACCAACTATAATCGGGCTCTTTGTCCCTTCGAGTTGATCTCTTTTGCTGGAGCTGCGGACCATAGCGCGAACGTCGTATCCATTGCTCTCGAACTCACGAACAACTGCTGCGCCGATCTCGCTTGAGGCTCCAGTTACTACTACTTTTCTACTCATTTCATCCCTTTGGAACAGCCTTTAAAATCAATGGAGATCCGAATAATTTTGTTATTCCTATGGCGCGAAGAATATCCTCAGCCATGCCAGATATCTTTGGAGACTTTAGAACTCTATGTAAAACCATTGGGAGAGAGAACTCTCCAACTATCTGCTCTGTCTTCCAATTATTGCTTTCAAAGGCTGCTTCGATCTGATAGCGAGAGAAGAGGATGAAAGTTCTAGTATTCCCTTCAAGAAGTTTTTTTAATCTGAACATTATAGGGGATAAAAAGTTTATACTCTGATAGGTGGGAAAGTCGACAATAACTCCCTTCTTCGCAACGCGACATAGCTCTCCAATATGCCTCTCCCAATCTTCGCAATGAGGGATAAATCTAAATGAGGTAACGTAATCGAACGCCTTATCTGCAAATGGAAGGTGTACTGGGCTACCTAGGGAAAATTTGATGCTTCCTGAGTCTAAGTATTCTTTAATTCCTTCAGTGCATCGTTGGTCGCTGCCGAGGACTGTAATTTCGCAATCGTTTCTGAGTGGGCTATTCATTAAAGCTCTAACTATCTGTCCATGACCTCCGCCAACATCAAGAAGTGAGAAGGTTCCAGAAAGGGGATGGAGTATCTTTGACCCTTTGGATGAACTGCCATTAAGAAGCCTTAAAAAGAGCTTGCTCTGAACAGAAAGGAGCCACTGTCCGATAGGCCCGGCAAAACGTGAGGCATAGTTACTGGAAGAGGTTTCTAGGTCGGCAAATACTTGATTTTGCATCTCTGTGACTTGAGCAGTAATTGACAATAAAGTCAATATTTTTAGGTATTAAGCAGTTTGATGTGGTATTGGGTGTGTGGTAATCACAGGGGATAAAAAGCAGTGTAGCAGTGAACAATAATTCAACCAATCAGCACTCCGCGACAGATTCCGGTGATCGACCTAAGGCAAGGTCTCTGCGCATTCTTGATCAGAAATTGCCATTACGTGGCCAGACTGCTTTGCTTGAGGATCTGCCGTGGCAAGATGGAGATCCTCAACAGGCACCTAGAGCACTAAGGGGATTAGCAAGAATTGTTGATGGTGGTCTGTGCCACCGATGTGGAACATGTGTAGGTATTTGTCCAACAGGGGTGCTAACTACAGATGAGCAGGAGTATCCATCTATAAAGAATCTTAATGCATGCACTGACTGTGATCTGTGCGTTAAGGTGTGCCCAGGTGATGAGTTCAATTTTACAGAAGAACATCAAGCTCTGTATGGTACTCCAGGTAATATCGAAGATACGCATGGTTGCTTTAAGGATGCAGTTGTTGGTTATGCGACAGATCCTGAAGTTAGAGAGGGATCTACAAGTGGTGGAATGATCACGGCGATTCTTGATGATCTTTTTGCGCGTGAGTTAATCGATGGCGCAATTGTTATCGGTTCTAATAAGCAAACTTTATGGAAGGGGCAGAGCCTCCTTGCACGCTCTCGAGAGCAATTTTTAGGTGCAATGAAATCCAAATATGCCATATCACCAACTAATATAGGATTAGCTGAGATTCGACAGAATCCAGGAAGATATGTTGTCGTTGGCTTGCCATGTCAGATGCATGGAGTAAGAAAAGCAATTGCTCTTGATAAAACTTTTGCTGAAAGAATTGTTTTAACAATTGGCTTGTTTTGTCATGCAGCGATTGAGCATGAAGCTTTTAAGGTAATTTGGGAGACCTTAGGAGAGAATGCAGTAGATGCCAAAAGATTCATATCACGAATCGGTAAGCATCCCGGAACTCCATATATTGAGCGAGCAAATGGAGAGATGTATCCGGTCTATTTCGGATCAAGAAAGGGATATAGACCTTCCTCCATTGAGGTGATCAATGTTTTGTATCGCCTATATACTCCGCAGCGATGTACGACATGTTTTGATGGTTTGGCTGATTTTGCTGATGTTAGTGTTGGGGATCCATGGATGCCTCCTCCTGATGGAGTTAATTGGTATGATGGATGGAGTTTTGGTGTGATTCGGTCGGATCGAGGTCGTGAGGCTGTTAAGTCTGCAATTGAGTCTGGTAAATTGTCAGTGGTTAATCTGACAGAGAAAGAAGCTCGTGCTTCTAATACCTTGATGGCTGGAGAGAAGCGTTGGAGAGCCTTCCGCGTGATAGAGACTCACCGGCGCCAAGGCAAGCCTATCCCATCTTACGGAGGGATAGATCGCTTTCCTCGGCATAAAGGGTGGCAGTTTATAGCTACCGAGATACATATGCTTACGCATATATTTTGCTTTCTTCCTCGATACCGTGCTCGTGTGCTTAAGTTCTTCCTAGAAGAGGGGTATTGGTTGTTCTGGTTGAATAGTTTAAGACGATCGCTCCGTGTTTATCTACGAGATGGAATTGCTAAGATAAAGAGACGAATTTTTGGGAGACAGTAAGGTATGTCAGGTCAATCTATCTCGAATGATAAAGGCTCTAGTTCTTCGGTATTAAAGAGCTTTTTTATTAATCTCCTAGTTGGTTCGCTTGTTTCTTTAATTGGATTAATAGTCGCAATTGCTGCTGGAGAAGTTGTTGTTAGATTTGTTGAATGGAGATCTTCTCAGGTAAAAAAGTGGGAGGACAGATCAAAGGAATATTTCAAACCTGAGCTTGCCAAGACAATGCAGGACTTCTTCTACTCAGAGAAGAAAGAAGAGGGTGTCTATAGAATCGCAGCAATCGGCGACTCTTTTACCTTTGCTCCTTATATGCAGTTTGATGATACTTTTCCGAAAAGGATGGAACGGTGGTTAAATCTAAATGCCGTTCAACCAAAGATTGAAGTAATAAATTATGGAGTACCACGATACTCAACTTCGCATGAAATTCCTGTCGTAGAGCGAGCGATTAAAGAGGATTCTGATCTTATTTTGATGCAGATTACATTAAATGATCCAGAGATAAAAACTGATTGGCCTACTGAATTAATTCCAGATAGGACAGGAAAGTTAAACGTGTCAGGTGGAATTTATAACTATTGGCATGGACTTAGGTTCGTTACAGAGCGTGTTAGAACATATCGTTCACGTAGTGAATATCGGGATTATTTTTATAATCTTTTTGATAACCCTAAGGCCTGGGGACAGTTCGAGCAGAGTTGGAAGAAGATTGTTGAGATTGCAAAGAGATCAAATAAACCGATAGTAGCTGTTATCTTCCCATTGTTTGGGATTACGGTAGGGGAAAGCTATCCGTTTTATCCAATCCACGAAAGAGTTGGTAAATTTTTATCCTCTCTTCAGGTTCCATATGTTGATATAACAAATGAGTATTTAGATATTCCTATAGAGCGCCTTCAAGTACTTCCCGGATATGATCGTCATCCGAATGAAATTGGTCATAGGATTGCGGCAGAGGCTATATTACGTTGGTTAAGGACTCAGAGTTTGCTACCGCCAGAAGCGTTTCCAAAACATATTGAAAAGCAACGGATTGGAATTAACCCTAAGGAAGTAGTGCAGTGAAAAAGATATTATTCCTTGCGCCACAACCATTCTTTCAAGAGAGAGGTACTCCAATCGCTATAAAATTAGCTTTGAAAGCGTTGGGAGAGACACAACGTTATTCCTTTGATCTTTTGGTTTATAGTGAAGGACAAGAGTTATCGATACCTAAAGTTAGAATATTCCGTTCATATCTCCCTGGCTTTATGAGACCGATTGGCCCTGGAATCTCATGGAGAAAGATAGTGGCTGATATCTTCTTTTCTTGGAAAGCTTTGCAGCTTGTTTTGGCTGCTAAGAGAGAAGGAGCTACTTATGACCTCGTGCATGCCGTAGAAGAAGGTGTTTTT
>CAZTER010000129.1:0-5718 GCA_964612045.1 uncultured Bdellovibrionales bacterium | reverse complement strand
CAAAGCTCATGTATTAGGAATAACAGGCGCTCCTGGCGCTGGAAAATCTACCTTGATTGATTCAATCGCAATCTCAGCGCGCACAGCAGGAAAGAAGGTGGCAATAATAGCAGTAGATCCATCAAGCCCATTCTCTGGTGGAGCTGTACTAGGCGATCGTATTCGAATGTCAAGAATCGGAGGGGATGGAGATATTTACCTAAGAAGTCTAGCAACTCGAGGAGCCTTGGGTGGCCTCTCTAGAGCTTGTTACGACTCGATCACAATTCTTGATGCCGCAGGATACGATTTAGTTATCATAGAGACAGTTGGAGTCGGACAATCTGAAATTGATGTAGTACAGCTTGCCGATTCAGTTGTAGTCATACTTGTCCCTGGAATGGGAGATGGAGTTCAGGCATTCAAAGCTGGAATTTTAGAGATTGCTGATATTTTCGTAATTAACAAAGCTGACAGAGACGGAACAAACTCTCTTGAACGTGAGCTTCTAACTCTAATTGCAACGAACGACCCTGATTCTAACCTATGGAAACAAAAGGTCGCTCTAACTGTTGCAACTGAAGGAAAAGGGACACCTGAATTGCTTGGCATATTGAAAGAGCACTCAGAGTGGCTTAAATCAAGCGCCGTGGCGAAGAGCAAAAAGCAGAGTAATTTAGAGCTTCTAATATTGAAGATCTTTTCAGAGCAGCTTGTAACGAAACTCAAAAATTTAAAAAACGTTAAAATTAGTGAGCTAGCCGAGAAATTATATCTGAAAAAAATCTCGATCTACGAAGCTCTAGAGAATCTTAATAACTCATCAGAGAGATAGGGAATCTCCGATTTAGAGTTAGCAAATACAAAATTTAGCTTTGAAGCTAATGATGATGTCCAACATGCTTACCATGCGAAGCAAAGTCGTCAGGACCATCAAGCACTGACACAGACTCGTTTTGAGGGATATGGCTATGCATATGAGAACCGTGATGCTCATGTGAAAAATGTGCTAAAAGCGAAAATGTACCACCCAAAATAAGAATTAAACCTGGAGCATAAATCGCAAAATTTCCTAACCTAACTAACAAAACCCTAGAAAACACCCCTACTCCAGTCAAAATCGGAACTGTGCCTAGCCAGAAAAAAATCATGGTTACTATGGCGGAGAGGAATGACCCAGTAGAAGCTGCTATCGCCACATAAGAATATAACCAACCACATGGGAGGAAAGTTGAGGCAAGTCCAAATATAAATGGCCTAAGATAGGTAGGAGATCTATCTCCTATCTCAAGGATCTTTCTATACGGCACAGCCATATACTTACTATGAATCTTTCCAACAGCAGAGATTGAAAAAAATGAATATAACCCACAAGAAATCATCAGAATCCCAACCACTAAAGCCGCTAACTGCGATAGACCACCGACGACTCCTAGACCATTTAGGGCGCTACCAAGCGCACCGGCTGCCAATCCCAAAAGTAGATAAGTTAGTAAACGTCCTAAATGATAATAAAGAATTCCGTAGGATCTCTGCTCGGTTGCGTACGCAGCAAAACCTCCGCACATACCAACACAATGCAAACTGCCTAACAGTGAGGTTAATAAGATCGCTAAAATAGAGTAATTCATTCAAGATTACAGAATATCAAAAGATGACCAACTTCCAAAAAATAGCTAGCATATTAGGTTATCACAATGGAAGTGCTACTAACTGAAGATAATTTAAATGAAAATTTCTGCACTCACTGTGGGGCAGAAATTCCGAGCGCGCGAGCAGGATCTCACTTCTGTTGCGCAGGCTGTGAATTTGTTTGGAACTCAATTAAAGGCCTCGGCTTATCTAATTATTACGACCTATTAAAGCGAGAAGATCAGCGAGCATTGAAGCCGACTACTACCGCTCAAAGCTTTGGATTCATGAACGATCCAACATTTCTTGCAGCTTATACGACAAAAAAAAGTGATGAGATTACAGAATGTTCCTTTCTTCTAGAAGGTATTCATTGTGCAGCCTGTATCTGGTTACTTGAGAAACTACCTACTCTTATAAATGGAATATACCTAGCAAGAGTTGAATTTGGATCGGGGAAATTAACGGTAACTTTCAATGAAAAGAATGTAAAGATAAGTGAAATTGCAGAGCTAGTTAACTCATTCGGATATAAACCAACACCTGTTACCGAGATCAATGAAGAAAAAGAGCGGAAGATAAGATCTCGCCGGCTGATGTATCGCATCGGAGTCGCTGCAGTTTGTTCAATGAATATAATGATGCTCTCAGTTTCATTATACCAAGGAGATGTCACTGGCATTGAGCACAAGTATAGAACTTTACTGACCTGGGTCTCTATCTTATTAGGAATACCAGTGATGGCATACTCTGCTACTCCTCTCTATAAAACCGCGCTTGGTGGTCTACGAGGTGGTGTATTACATATCGATCTTCCAATAGTAATCGCAATATGGGCAGGATTCATAACTAGTGTAATTAGCGCTATTAGCGGTGGAAGTGTAATTTATATTGATTCAATCTCTGCTGTTGTTTTCTTACTCCTGTCAGGACGAGCCATACAAGAAAGTAGTATCAGAAGAGTTTCTGAACTAAGCACAGTATTAGGTACTATTCTTCCTCAAACTGCGCGACGCAAAGGCGAGAAAAATCTAATTTTTTCTCAGCTCTTAAAACAGGACGAAATAGTGCTCGCTCAATCAGGTGATAGTATACCAGCAGATGGTGAAGTCGTATCAGGTGAAGGATTAATTAATACAGCGATATTAACTGGAGAGAGCAACCCAACTAAAATTTCAAAGGGCGATCCAGTGTTTGCAGGCACTCGCTTAATTTATGGCGAGATAGAAATTAAAGTTAAAACGGTCGGAACATCATCTAGAATCGGCAAGATTATAAAATCACTCTCCTTGGCACAGAAACCTAAGATTTCACTTTTTCTCGATAAATGCAGTCGAGCCTTTACAATTGTATCGCTAGCCTTAGCTGCCGTGACTGCCATCGTGTGGCACAATTCAGGCATAGTTACTACTCTTGATCGAACTCTTGCTGTTCTTCTTGTCGGTTGTCCATGCGTATTAGCTTTTGCTACTCCGCTAACCTTTACTTTAAATATGATGAATGCGGCGCGGCGCGGAATTTTCATAAAGAATGGAGATGCGATTGAAAAGATGTCGCACATCAAGCGGATTGCTTTCGATAAAACTGGAACTCTCACCTCTGGAGAGCCCCAGGTAATTAAGGTTGAGATATTAACCAAATCCGAATTGTTCAACAGTTATGAATTAATTGCTCGTCTTATAAACTCCTTAGAATTCGGCGTTAATCATCCAGTTGCTAGCGCACTGCGAACATGGAGCGCTCAGATATCTACAGATCAAGCTGAACTGTCTGAGCGACTTATAATTCCTGGCAAAGGAATAAGTGCGCTATTAAATAGCGAGACAATTTATTGTGGCTCAGTCAGATGGATTAGAGAGCTTAAGAGATTTAACTTAGATCAGGTTGCCAATGCTTCTGTAGTTCTCGCTAATCGAGAAGAGGTCCTTGCTTCTTTCCTTATTGCAGACCAATTACATGCGAATGCGCGCGAGATAATCAATCGATTAAAGTCAGAGAGCATAAATATTTCAATTATTTCAGGAGACCAAAGAAATTCAGTTTTATGTGTCGCCAAACAGCTAGGGATTAAGGATGAAGATTCGACTTCGACCAGATCTCCTGAGGAAAAAGCTGAAGACGTAGCACAACTTAACTCTAAAGAATTAACTGCCTTTATTGGCGACGGAATCAATGATGCTCTGGCATTACGCGCAGCCTCAGTTGGAATTGGCCTTCACGGAAGCGCTGAAAATATTCTTTCAGTAGCAGATATCTATCTTGGTAGGTGCGGGATCAAGGATCTCCCAATCTTACTCAAAGGATGCCGAAGAACAATGATAACGGTAAAAGTAAATTTAGCCTTCTCTCTCTTCTATAATTTAATTGCAGTTTCAGGAGCGATGCTCGGCTATGTTGGGCCATTACAAGCTGCGATTCTTATGCCCCTGAGCTCACTTACTGTGATTATGCATACAATATTTAGCAGAGCTTTCAGGTAAACTAATGTCTATCATCTATTTTTTACTTCCGATTTCATTGCTTTTAGCTCTTGTTGCAGTCTGCGGATATCTTTGGGCCTCTCGCTCTGGACAATTTGATGATCTAGATACTCCCCCACTAAGAATGTTGCACGATGATGATGAGGAAAATACTCAAGATTAAATCAATCTAAAGTTGATCAAATCCCTCATATTTACTTGAAATTTTTTAATAAAAATCTTTACGAACAATAGTCAGCGCAACACGCTTAGGATAAAGTTAGATAAAATTTGTATTTGTTTTTCCTGCGCGGATCTTTACATGAACACACAATTTGAAACCGTTCGCTTTGATGATGCTATCGTAAGAAAATTTGTAATTATGACTCTCGTTTGGGGAGTTGTTGGAATGTTAGTAGGTTTAGTTATAGCTCTACAACTTGCATTTCCTGCATTTAATCTCGGTTTGCCTTGGACATCATTCGGACGACTACGCCCACTCCATACTAATGCTGTCATCTTTGCTTTTGCTGGCAATACGATCTTTGCTGGAATTTATTATTCAACTCAGCGCCTACTAAAAACAAGGATGTTCAGTGACACGCTCTCAAAGATACACTTTTGGGGATGGCAGCTAATAATAGTCTCTGCTGCGCTTACCCTACCTTTTGGAATCACTGTCTCTAAAGAGTATGCTGAACTTGAATGGCCGATAGACCTTGCAATAACTGCTATCTGGGTAGTATTTGCAATTAATTTTTTTGGAACAATTGCAAAACGTCGCGAAAAACATATCTATGTAGCTATCTGGTTTTACATTGCCACCATTCTAACTGTAGCAATGCTTCACATCGGTAACTCGATAGCGTTACCCGTCTCCTTTTTGAAAAGTTATCCAGTATATGCCGGAGTACAGGATGCCTTAGTACAGTGGTGGTACGGCCATAATGCAGTAGCATTCTTCCTTACAACTCCGTTTCTTGGATTGATGTATTATTTTATGCCGAAAGCCGCTGAAAGGCCGGTATATTCATATCGACTATCAATAATTCATTTCTGGTCTCTTGTTTTCCTCTACATATGGGCAGGACCACATCATTTATTAAACACAGCATTACCAGATTGGGCGCAAACTATGGGCTCAATCTTCTCGATAGTCTTAATCGCACCATCATGGGGAGGAATGATCAACGGACTCCTGACACTGCGTGGAGCATGGAACAAGCTAAGAACCGATCCAATTTTAAAGTTCTTAGTGGTCGGAATAACCTTTTATGGAATGTCGACCTTTGAAGGACCAATGATGTCAATCCGTGCCGTAAATGGATTAACACACTACACAGACTATACGATTGGTCATGTTCATGGCGGAGCCTTAGGTTGGAACGGATTTATTGCTTTCGGAATGATCTACTATCTAATTCCAAAACTTTGGAAAGTTGAAGTTTTCAGCAAAAAGCTGATGATGACTCACTTCTGGACTGCTACGATTGGAATTGTTTTATACATGACATCTATGTGGGTAGCTGGAATAACTCAAGCTTCCATGTGGAGAGCTTTCACTCCAGAAGGAACTCTTGCTTACCCAGAGTTTATCGAGACTGTTACCAGATTAATTCCATTCTATTGGATTAGAGCGCTTGGTGGA
>CAZTER010000128.1:0-5719 GCA_964612045.1 uncultured Bdellovibrionales bacterium | reverse complement strand
ATTTCAGAACACAATTGAGTCTGATCTTAGAGCAAAAATCCCCCCCTTCCAGAGCAGGATCTAATGAGATCTTAGTGGATTCCATTACCTTCTAATTAGGAGAATTCTGGATTTTAAATTTCGATTGATTTTATTCTTTGACACAATGTTTTAAATAGAAGATCCTGATCCTATGCACGGCTGGGACACGGCTCCGACCAACAAGCTCCATCCCTCCCCGTATCTTGCTTCCCAGAGATTGAGGGTCGGTAGTTGAGGTAACAGTTCGAGCTAAAAACATGGGGCCCCGTTCATTAGTGGACGGGGCCATTTTTTATCGATCCTAAACCTACTTACAAGCTAGTGCTCTAACTCCAAAGTATTGTTTACTTTCAATTAAAAAATCACTGTTTCAGGATCTTGCATCTCAGCAATTTAAAGGCGATGGATATAGGTATGCCACACCGTATATCAGCTAAAGGACTTTCAGCCGCAGAACTCTCTAAACTTGTCGATGGAGAGGTCATCGGAAACCCTAATCGTATAGCATTTGAGATTGCTCCGCTCGACAATGCCACTACTGATACAGTTACTTTTATAAAAGAGAAAAGCCCGAGACGGGTACAAGAGTTAGTAAATGAAAGCTCTGCTTCCATTTACTTTGTGGTGAAAGATCTTGTTCTCCCAACTTTCGAAGGTAAAACATTAATACTTGTAGATGATCCGTTAGCTGCAACTGTACTCTGCGTTCCAGCATTCTATGAGTCAGATGAAATATCTACAGGAATTCATCCAACAGCGGTGATTGACGATAGAGCCTCTATAGCCAAGTCAGCAAAAATTGGAGCTTACTGTGTTATTGGAAGTGGAGTCACAGTAGGAGAAGAAACCGTTATCCATCCTCACACAGTAGTATATCCTCATGCCAAGATAGGAGCTCAAGTAACTATTCATTCTCATGTAGTTATTAGAGAGGAATGCATAGTTGGAGATCACTGTGTAATTCAAAATGGAGCAGTAATTGGCTCAGATGGATTTGGATATATCCCAGATAAAAAACTAGGCCTTAAACCGGTTCCACAAGTTGGAATAGTAAAGCTTGGAGATCGTGTTGATATCGGCGCCAATGCCTGTATTGATCGCGCAACATTTGGAGAGACTATCATCGGAGCAGGGAGCAAGGTAGATAACCTTGTACAAGTTGGACACAATACCAAGATCGGTAAATTCTCTATTCTGTGCGGCCAAACTGGCGTCGCTGGAAGTTGTGAAATCGGCAACAATGTCGTCCTAGGGGGAAACTCTGGTGTGTCTGATCATATTAAGATCGTAGACAACGCTCGGTTTGCTGCTAAATCAGGAGTAATTTTTGATATAACTGAAAAAGGTGATTATGGTGGCCACCCTGCTATCCCAATGCAGAGATGGCGTAGAGTTGTAACACTCTTAAATAAGCTTCCAGAGATTTTTAAGCAGGCAAAGGAGAGCGAGAAAGGTAGATGAAAAAGATACTTAACAGAACAGCACTTGTTATTACCATAATGCTTTCGGCTCTTGGATGTTCTAACTCTTCTGAGAAACAAAAAGTACAGATTCGAATAGTTCACAACCCAGAGATTCGTGAAGTATTACAAAACCTAAAGAATCAATTTATCTCTTCTAAAAAAAATCTCTCTGGTGACATTGATGTTGATATACAACTGATCCCAGAGATCGGACAAAAAGTTGCATCAAAGATCTCTTCTGGCGCCATCAAACCACACTACTGGATCGCTCCTGGTGGAGCTATCGTACAGCTAACTAATTCCACTAGTAGTGGCATAAACACTGAATTTGAAAGTTGCCCTCTTTTATTTGCATCTCCAGTAGTAGTCGGTGTTGATGAAAGATATCTTAGTGAAATAGGCGAGGTTGTAGAGGGATCGACAATTTCCATGCGTCGTCTACTCAATGATGCAGCCAAGAATAATACAGTTCTTGATGTAGCAGATCCTGAAGGAGCCCCGTCTGGATTAGCTATTATTAATCAGCTTTTGTCATCAGCAGGTAAATTATCTGGAAGCGAGCAGGAAGACGCGAGCTTGGAATCTGACAGATTAACCTCTATCAGGAAACAACTTGGTAGAGCTGTTTCTAATGAAGATCTAATTCTTACAAGAGCGTCATCCTCTACCTCAACAAATAGACCAGGAACTATTCGCTTGGCCTTAACAAGTGAATTTAAGATCTTCAATTTCAACTCCAAACAAGCGAATACTCGCTCAAAATTAAAAGCACTTTATCCTAAAGAAGGGAGTGCTTGGATTAAGTATCTGGGATGTCCTGCCAAAGGAGATTGGATAAATAATTATGAACAGGCTGCGATCAAGATCTGGGCTGATTTCTTAAATGAGGAGACGAATAAACCTGAACTATTGAATGCTTTTGGATTAAGAGACAAGACCGGTGTTCTGCTTCAGAATGCTGGCATTAATACTGGAATAGAACCTTCCATACCGAATACTCCGTTGGATGAATTATCTGGCGATGAAGTTACTAAAGGACTCGCTCAATGGAGAGCTATCTCTATGGGAGATCGAGTTATTTTCATTCTCGATACATGGCGCACACTAAATAAAACTACTCAGATATCTCTAGGAACAGCGATGGAAGCAATCCTTGAAAAGCTTCCTTCCTTTTTAAAATTTACCCTTCTGACAAACGAAGAGTCTCCAACTATCATTAGTCCCACATACGAAGAACGGACTACTATTGGAAAAACAATCGCATCATTTAACTCGCCTTTAAGTGAAAGTTTAATGCCAGCAATTGAAAAGTCGATTGACGATCCTACGCTACAAGATTCTGCACCATCGAGAAGAGTAATCCTTGTTATAACCGATGGTGATCGTGGGTCAGGTGGCAATGGTTTTTCAACTGCAAGAGCTGATGCAATTAAGAAGATCCTTAACGATGACGCGCTATTTGTAGTAGTAAACTTTGGAGATAAAAACAAAGATGCGTCTGAATTAATTTCATTTACTCAGGATGTAAATGGAGTTTATGAGAATACGTCTCTTAATAATTTATCAGCCGCGATAGTTAAAGCGCTAGAATACGCTTACTAGCACTTGTCATTTCTAGTAACTAGGGATTATTAATCACGCCTTACTGGACAAACACCCGGTTGATATGGAGGAAGTGGTTCAGGCGATCGGTCTGGTTTTGGAATTGGTGGTAACGTAGGCTCTTTAGTCGGTTTAGGCTCAACTGCTGGTGCTGGTGTATTTTGCGGATGAATTAATTGCATCATTTCAAGAAGTCTCTACTTACAAATCTTAAATCCTCTGATGAATTCACTGCAAACCTAGGAACGATAAACTCTCCCCAAATTTGTCTCTCCTGGGCTCCTCGGCCGTCACTATTATTTGGCAGATTAAATTTATTAGTCCCTACATTAAGAGTCAAATCATAAGTATCGAGATATATCTTTTCAGCAGGAGAAACTGAATATGAGAAAAGAGGAACTAACCTTAATAACGGAAACTGCCCAATCTGAGCCCTTTTCGCCTTAAGATGAGTATGCCAACTATATGCCTCTTCAAGCATTCGATAGTTATCATCAGTAGCCACTACCTCAGCCTCACCAAGATCAGTATCTTCTAGTAAGATCTCTCGCTGCTCTCCCTCTCCTGAGACGGCAGAAAATCCCTTGTGATAAAATGACAGCGAGAGTCTCATTAAATCAAATAAATTAAGTAAGCTTAAGCTAGCCGCATAGACCTCATTATGTGCTTGTCGAAGAGGCGCCCATCTCCTATATGTCTCATTATAATCAGAATCAGAGGTTCCACTAACATAACGCCCAGAGATATGAGAGTTGTGAACATGCCCATACCTATCCTTAGTATGACCATTAAGCTCAACCTCCCAATCAAAATATGGAGAACTCTTTGGTTGGAAGGCATTACATAGTCCAGCTCCTATATTGGACCCCCATCCTAAATTTAATAATTTCGATTTATCTGGACAAAGAAACTGAATCAAATCATCTGGACTATTAAATTTCCCACTGAGATTAATTGCATTTGGTAGGTCTCTACAGTCGATATCTAAAGTTAGCATTTCATAAAAAGCCTCTAGCCGATCAGTAGGAATAAGATACGCTACTGCACCTTTGTCATTATAAAAATGTTCATTAAAGACAATCAAAGAGTAATGAGTATTAGCGATAAAAAATCGACTACTGGAGGCGCAACTAATGGCTAGGAATCCACGAGAAAAGAAAAATTTTGTATCTTTAAGAAGATCAAATTCAGCAGCACCCCATGGAATGATCTCTTGTTTAAATCTCTGATACGGATCATCATCTTCAGTAAGGGCAAAACGATCCTGACCAAAGATCTTTGTTATATCTAATCCATTTCCTACTATTCCTGGTCCAGGAAACGATTCTATACTACAGTTAATCAGTCGCGCTTCGTTACAATGACCTACTAAGAAACGCTCTAGCATCCAATGATTATCATCAACGCTTCGCGCTTCGTATGTTAAAGAGGAAAATCCACGGTAAATATCATACATAGCTCGCATTATCTCAATCGTTTGGGATCTCGCTAAACTATGCTCTTCGCTACCAGGATGAAATGGATAATTTCCAGAGTAAGCATAATTAGAAAAACTCTGTGCGCTTTTTGGTCGATTACCTAAAACATCGCCGACATAGTGTGGATCTCCTGATTTGCCAACTAACTCTTTAATGTACTCAGCGATCCTTTTTTTGTCTGTTAATTGATCTAATTTAGAAATAATTTCATTTCTTGTTGCAGCAGAAAGGTTCCATGCTATTCGCAATTGATGCTTGCTTTCCTCTGAATAGCTGGCATTTAATCCAGCTCTGTAATTATTTCTAAGCTGTAATAGATTAAATAAATTTCCTTTAAGCCCTTTAAAGCCTTCTAGCTCGATCAAAAAGGCAAAATGACGTTTAAAAGATACCAGTGAACGTACATCTAAAAAGTAATCTAATTCATTAGCAAATTCCCTATCTCGGATATCTCCTTTTATTATTGCAAGGAAAGATGGTAGCTCCTCACTAAATAGAGAGATTGCAGTTCCTATATAGGCTCGAGACAATAGCGGCTTTCTTAATGATTCTTTAGTCCCACCAACGAAATAAGATATTACATCTAATAAAACTTCTGGATCTTCACTAATCACACCTGCTGTAGCATTTTCAATTTGAGAAACAAAATCATCTGGTGTTGGATTACTTTCCTTATACTTCTCAATAAATAGCGACAAAACAATACTTACTTGCGAAGAGAATTTAGAACAAGAGACTAACCCTACTAATGCATTCAACACTGATTCTTCGTTGCAAGCCTCTAAAAATGCTATAACTTTCTTCTTCGTCGTATTATTAACTTCAATAAAGAATAATTTATTGAGCACTAAAACAGATCTCTCTACTGAGATTGGGTCTAATGCAAGAAATTCATCTATTCTTTTTAAGAATACTTTTTGCTTCTCTGGAAGCTCAACTCTTGCTAATGTTCCAATAGCAATGTGTAGTCGTAAATTAAATCTATCAAGATGAGCTTTCCGAATCTCACCATCTTTAGCTCGCGCTGTTACATAATTTTTGATTTTATCTGTTACAGTTTGAAAAAAGCTTATGTCATTTTCTTCTAAGCACCCTTCTTGCTTCAAAAATGCCTTGGCATAATTTGCAGCTTCTTGGCCATCCTTTCCTGCTATT
>CAZTER010000127.1:0-5744 GCA_964612045.1 uncultured Bdellovibrionales bacterium | reverse complement strand
TAGAAAGTAGCCCTTGTTCTAACTGAATTTTTGGCTCCCAACCCATTAGCGATCTTGCTTTTGATATATCTGGTTGACGTCGAGTTGGATCATCTTGTGGTAACGGCTTAAAGATCATTTGAGACTTGCTATTTATTAAGCGACATACGGTCTCTGCCAATTGACGAATAGTAAACTCATTAGGATTTCCTAAATTAACCGGCCCTGGGCAATTCTGATGATTCATCATTGCCACCAATCCATCGACTAGATCAGTTACATAGCAGAAAGACCTAGTCTGACTTCCATCACCGTACAGTGTGATATCTTCACCACGCAGCGCTTGCACTACAAAATTTGAAACAACACGGCCATCATTAAACAACATCCGAGGTCCGTAGGTATTAAAAATACGCACGATCCTAACATCGACTCCATTCTGTTCGCGATAGCAGTATCCTAGAGTTTCAGCTACTCGTTTACCTTCGTCATAGCAACTACGAGGGCCAATAGGATTTACGTTACCCCAATATGATTCAACTTGAGGATGAATCTTAGGGTCTCCATATATTTCGGAGGTAGAAGCAATCAGAATCTTCGCTCCAACTCTTTTTGCCATCCCCAACATGTTAATAGTGCCAGAGACGCTAGTCTTTATAGTCTTAACTGGATTGTGCTGGTAATGAACTGGTGAAGCTGGACATGCCAAATGGTAGATCTGCTCTACTTCTAGCAAAACAGGTTCAATTACATCATGTCTTATGAATTCAAAATTTGGGTTAGAATGATGTGCTACGAAGTTATTTCGACACCCCGTAAAGAGATTATCTATAACGATAACCTCATTTCCTTCATTTAGTAATCTATCTACCAAATGAGAGCCGATGAACCCTGCGCCGCCTGTTACTAAAACTCGAGCCATACTACAAAAGGTCCTCCAGCTAATTCCTCAGCTTCTAGACTCAACAAGTTATACCGCTTTATCAATGAGAGATGCTCAGAGATAAATTACGGCTTAACTGCTGGTCTTCCGATTGAATAATAAGTAAATCCTTTCTCTCGCATCTCAGAAGAAGAGAATATATTCCTTCCGTCAAAAACGGTCGGAGCACTTAAGCTCTTCTTAATACGATCGAAGTTAGGTCTACGGAACTCACTCCACTCTGTACAAATAATCAGAGCATCAGCTCCTGTAAGCGCATCAAAGTTAGTAGCCGTATATATAACGCTCTCACTCTCTCCCAATCTATGACGGAATGTCTCAATTGCCTCAGGATCAAAAGCTTGAATTTTTGCTCCTAACTTTAAGAGCTCAGAAACCATTACCAAGGCTGGAGCTTCACGAGTATCATCAGTTCGCGGCTTAAATGCTAAGCCCCAAACAGCAAAGGTTTTCCCTTTAATGCCATCTTTTCCATAATGGCTAATCATCTTATCTAGGAGAACCATCTTTTGCGAGGCGTTAACTTCCTCAACAGAGAGTGAGATCTGCATCTCAAGTCCCTCTTTCTTTCCCATATTTATTAATGCCTGAACATCCTTAGGGAAACATGAGCCACCATAACCGATACCTGGAAATAAGAAGCTCATTCCAATTCTGGAGTCTGTTCCCATTCCAACTCTAACCTGATCGATATCAGCACCAACCTTATCGCACAGTCTTGAGATCTCATTCATAAATGAAACTCTAGTCGCCAACATCGCATTTGAAGCGTACTTGGTCATCTCAGCTGAAGGCACATCCATCACTAAGATAGGATTATTAGTTCTCACAAACGGAGCGTAAAGATCTTTCATTACCTTTGCAGAACGCTCACTAGGAGCACCAATAACAACTCGATCTGGTTTTAAGAAATCATCGATTGCGGCGCCTTCTTTTAAGAACTCAGGATTGCTGACCACTTCAAATGGTTGAGAAGTCTGCTCAGCTACAGCCTTAGATACCAAAGCTGCTGTTCCAACAGGCACAGTAGATTTATCTACAATAATCTTGAAGCCATTCATGGCTTTTCCAATACCACGCGCAACAGCAAGAACATGTGTAAGATCTGCGGAACCGTCTTCATCTTGCGGAGTTCCTACTGCGATAAAGATCACATCGCAGGCCTTAACAGCATCTTCCAAAGAGGTCGTAAAAGATAAGCGACCTTCTTTTGCATTTCTCTGAACTAACTCTTCAAGACCCGGTTCATAAATTGGAATATCTCCGCTCTTAAGAGCATTAACTTTTCTCTCATCAATATCTACACAGATAACATCGTTACCAGTCTCAGCAAAACAAGCACCAGCAACTAGACCGACATACCCAGAACCTACAACTGCAATATTCATAGAGCTCGCAAATAGAAAGAACGACAGAATTAAAAAACTATTAAATTCTGCGTAGATATAGCCAATGTTCTTAAAAAGATCAAAGCTAACGACATCCTGCTTTTGTCCAAGATCTTCAAATAACATTAATCAATCTACGATCTTAGAGGTATATGGGGATTAACTAGTAACAATTTGCTCTAAGCGAATAAAAGCTCAGGGGAATAAATAATTGCCGTCACTGAGTAGGGACTCTTGCGACTTTGTGCCAAGATCTAGCATGCCTATCAAAAAGCTGCGCAGAGGTGACTTTTTAGCCACAACTTAGTTAGTATGAAGAGATGAAAGAAAAACGAAGATTACTTCTAAGGATAAAAACCTGCCCCTTCTGCATAAGAGCAGAAGAAGCGCTAAAAACCGCTGGCATTGAGTATGAAACATTAGATATCAATCCTGCAGATCGATCGCTAGTACAAGCACTTTCTGGCCAACCATCAGTCCCTATTTTAGTGGAAGTTACTGGGTGCAAAGATCAAGACGATGATATTATCGCTGCGATACCAAGCATGCCGAGCAAGCTATAAAGCTTAAAGGAACAGCATCAGCAGGCGTTGCGATTCTTAAATCCTTTGAAGACCGTTAAAAACATAATCTTCAGATCAAAAAATAGAGACCAGTGTTCAATATAAAAGAGATCGAACTCGATGCGTTTATCAATTGAAGTATCGCCACGCCATCCATTTACCTGTGCCCAACCGGTCATTCCAGCTGGAACCTTATGCCTTAACATGTAACGTGGTATTCTTGCCCTAAATTCCTCAATAAAAACTGGCCTCTCAGGACGAGGTCCAACAAGTGACATCTCTCCTCTCAAAACATTCCACAGCTGAGGAAATTCATCTAAGCTCGTACTACGTAAAAGCTTACCTAGTGGAGTAACTCGATCATCGTTCTTTGTTGTCCAGCCCGGGCCATCTTTCTCGGCATCAGTATACATGGTGCGAAACTTAAGAATCGCGAACTTAGTTCCATCTAAACTAACTCGCTCTTGAAAATAAAATATTGGGCCACGGGATGTTAATTTCACCAGCAGAGCTATTACTAACATCAGAGGAGAGACCAAAGATAAGATGAATCCAGAAACCACAATATCGAAAACTCTCTTTAAGAATCTACTTATCTCATCAATCGGAGAGTCCTGAACACTGATAACTGGCAAACCTTCAAATTCTTCAATTGCTCCACCGATTCTCACGAATTGATAGATATCAGGGACTATCTTTACATCAATCAAGGAATCACCAATTCTCGCCATAATACTCGGCAGAAGATTGTTATCCTCGAACGGCAAAGCAATCACTACCTGATCAATATCTGAGTTTAAGAGCATCTTTCCTAGATCTTCATATCTACCGATCACAGGAACACCTCGAGCTCCGCGCTCCTCACTACCATCCTTAGACAAACATCCGATCAACTGAAGCCCGATCTCTCTGTGAACTCTTACGCGAGCGGCTATATCAGCTGCTACCTGACCAGCTCCTACAATCAACATATACTTAAGGTTATACCCCTTACGTCGAACCTCTCTAAGAATAGCCCGCAAGAAAGAACGCTCTAATATACTGAGTGAAATCGCCAAGAGACCGAAGTAAACAAATACCAGACGAGAGTAAGGAACTGTCTTCTCTCTAAAGAGGTATGTAACCGCAATAAAGAGGACTAATCCAACAAAGTTTGCCTCTATAAGTAACCAGATCTCTCTTATTCGTCGGACTCCACGAGTTGGGCGATACAATCCAAATCTTCTATATACAAAGGCCCAAATCAACCAGATGAAGAGAACCATCGGAAGATAATCTCCGACTGGTGGAACTCCCTTATTAACTTCAATGATATCGGTATAGAATCGAACCCAATAAGCAGCGATCCATGCGATTGAAACGACGGAGAGATCCGCCATCATGAATAAAAATTCGAAGAACTGCCTTTTTTGCTTCAGCATGCTCAGGATCTAGCAAAAATAGTAACTTAATTACCTCGCAAGATTATCTACTGATCGCGCTCTTTCAGAGCCTACTTTCAATTTATAGATAATATCTCCACTCAAACCAGGGTCAATCTTACATTCTAGGGCAAGTTCATGCCAGCTCTCGAAAAACCTCAAGGTAGAAAAACTGCGGGCCTGCTCCTTGCAACTAACCTCGGTGAATTCTGATTCATTATCTACAAAGAATCGAACTGCCTCATATACAGAATCTGACAATGGAACCTTTGAGTTATCCCTAATAAAGACACCTGCTTTACCACGCAGATCTCTCTGCTCAGGTCGCCAATACCGCACACCATTAATACTTTCCCGCAAGCCACCGCCATCAAACCCTATAATAGGCCGGCCAGCAGCCATACATTCAATTGGAATCATCCCAAAATCTTCTATCCCGGGAAATATCAAAGCTCTGCATCTACGGTAACGATCTGCCAACTCTGAATCCGGCACATATCCAAAAAAATGGATATTTGCAGCTGCTATTTTCCGGAGCTCTTTCTCACAAGGACCAGTTCCTATAATCCATAACTGTTCACCATTTCTATTAAAGGCCTCAACCACTGCATCAATTTTCTTGTATGGAACTAATGCTCCGGCACAGAGAAAAGCTTCCCCTCTTTTTGCTCGAACCTCTCTAGTAGCGATCTTGTCACTAATCCACTTAGTATCGACTGGTGGATAGATCACCTTAGATCTTCGTTGATAAAAACATCTAATTCTTGCCCCGATAAAGGAGCTAATTGCAACAAACTGATTAACTCTAGTCGCCCCTTCAAGATCCCACCTACGGAGATACTCAATCAATGGCCATGCGATGTTTTTAAACCGGCCCAAATAAGCCTCTGCCTGATCCCAGATGTAGCGCATTGGTGTGAAACAATAACAGATATGAGTGGTATTTTTACCGACTATCACATTTTTTGCTGCTGCATGACTAAGTGAGATCACTAGATCATAAGAAGAGAGATCGAACTGACGAATTGCCTTCGGGAAAAAAGGCAAAAGAGCACGATAATAACGGCGTACGAATGGAAGCTTATTAAGCGCTGATACTGTATGCACACGCTCATCAATCTCTGGCGAAGTCTTACCTGGAACATGAAACAGGGTAAAGATATCTGCTTTTGGATAGATTGATAAGAAAGCTTGCAAACATCGCTCTCCTCCTCTCAACCCAGTAAGCCAATCATGAATAAGAGCAACTCTCATTATACTTCCCCTCAATCCCTCTTTCCTATCGCTGATCTATAAATCTCGACGGTACGTTCAGCAACCCGCTTTGGAGAGAATCGATCTACCAAAGAGCTTACACTTTTAATCTTCGGATTATCACCTCGACCTTCCTCACTCTTGAGGTGCTTTAAAATCGCCTCCGCCAGATCTTTTTCTGAAAATCCTGTAGCTA
>CAZTER010000126.1:0-5748 GCA_964612045.1 uncultured Bdellovibrionales bacterium | reverse complement strand
GTTCATGGCAAAAATCATCATCGAGCCGGCACTTTCGTCTCTCATGTAGAAGAATTGACTTTATTGCGGTCAGATCAAGGTGAAGTTAGCTGTAGTAAGGATATTAATAGTGGGTTATTTAAGGCGACCATTGGTGGTTTAGGACTTACTGGTTTAATTACTGAAGCGGCTCTTCGTTTAATGAAGGTTCCTAGTGCTTTTATTGATGTAGAAGCGATTAAGTTTTCAGCCTTAGATGAGTTTTTTGAAATTAGTCGCGACTCCGAGCGTGAATTTGAATACACTGTAGCTTGGCTAGATTGTCTTGCGAGTGGAAGATCTTTTGGTCGAGGTATCTTTCTTCGTGGGAATCACGCTGCCACAACTGAGCCGTATTTAAACCCCTCACCAAGTCCTAAATTATTTGCTCCGATCGAAGCTCCTGGATGGGTCTTGAATCCACTGTCAGTTCGAGCTTTTAACTTTGCTTACTATAATAAGCAGTTCTCTCGGACAGTAAGTTTTAGGTCGCGATATGAGCCATTCTTCTATCCGCTTGATGCAGTTAATAATTGGAATAGAATTTATGGGAAGAGAGGATTCTTCCAATTCCAGTGTGTAGTGCCGCAAGATAATGGAAATAGAGCAATTAGAGAGATTCTGGAGTTCATAGTTAAATCTGGAAAAGCTTCTTTCTTGGCGGTGTTAAAAGAGTTCGGTGATATAGCTAGTCCTGGTCTTCTGTCATTCCCGAGATGTGGAGTAACTTTATGTCTTGATTTTCCGAATGATGGCTCAAAATCCCTTGATTTTATGCGGCAACTAGATCAAATGACTGCTGAACGAGGGGGCGCTATCTACCCAGCTAAAGATGTAGCTATGTCACCACATAATTTTTCAATGTACTATAAAGAGCTTGGTTATTTTAAAAATTTTATAGACCCAGGTTTTTCATCATCATTTTGGCGTAGAGTAATGGGAGACTCCATTAAATGAGAATAGTTGTATTGGGAGCGACCTCAGGTATCGCGCAAGAAGTAGTAAAAATTTATGCATCGAGAGGTGCAGAGTTGGTGCTTGTTGCTAGATCATCAGAGAAGCTTGAAGTTGTAGCGAAAGATGCTTTGACTAGAGGAGCAAAAGAGGTTTCCTCACTTATTTGTAGTTTTGAATCAGAAGATAGTTGTCGTGAGTTAGTTTTGAAATTAACAACAGGTGACTCTAAGCTAGATCTAGCTTTCTTAGCATTTGGAGATCTTCCAGATCAGATAAAAGCTCAACAGAGCTGGAATCAGGCTCGATCGTCTCTACAGGTAAATCTACTCTCTCCTATCTATATTCTTGGAGAGCTTGCTAATCTTATGGAGATGCAAAAAGAGGGAGTTCTTGCTGTTATCGGATCTGTGGCTGGGGATCGAGGAAGAAAGAGCAATTATATCTATGGTACAGCGAAGGGTGGATTAGCGATCTTTTTACAGGGATTGAGAAATAGACTCTCTGCAAGTGGTGTTCATGTTCTTACAATAAAGCCTGGATTTGTTGATACTCCAATGACTGCTCATTTGAAGAAGGGAGTCCTATTTGCTAAAGCTGATAGTGTGGCAACAGGGATAGTAAAAGCCATTGATGAGAAAAAAGATGTAGTTTACCTGCCATTCTTTTGGTTCGGTATTATGTCGATTATCTGCTCAATTCCTGAACGAATTTTTAAAAGATTATCTTTGTAGTTAGATTGAGGACTTACTTGTGAGATCGACCTATTACCTCACTCTAATCTTGGCGCTGTCCTGTTGTGCTCCGCCGCAACCTAGTATCCCGGATAGTCATGGATTTGTAACAGAGCAAGAATTATCTACAGTCCGAGCTGCCCAGTTAGGAGAGCAATACTTTAGACAGGGCAGATTTGTCGAAGCAGAGATGCAGTATCGAAAGGCATTAAGTCGATTCCCTACGGCAGATAATTTACGCGAGAGTTTTGCTTTAGTTATCGCAGCTAATGGCCAAGAGGAGTTAGCCATCGATGAGCTTGAGCGTTTATCTGCAAAATACCCGAACAGCTATCGTTATGTTGTTAGAATAGCTGAGATCTTGCTCAAGTCTGGAGATAGTTCTAGTGCTCTGCGTTATCTTAGCCGTGCGGGCGAAGTCGCTAAGTCTGTAAATGATATCGAGGGGCAGATTTATATATCTCGGTTGCTTTCCCATCTGTATTTTGCTCAGGGAGCGGAACAGGAAGCATTGTGTGCCTCTCATGATGCACTTGAATTATCGAATTATAGAGAGCAGCAGAAGATCGAGCATGCTAAAGTTTTAATGGCGATGAATAGATTTAAGGATGCCGTTCAGCTCTTTCCAGCTCCAGCAACAGATCTCGCGGCTCTTAAGGAAAACGATGATATTTTAATAGTCAGAGCTTTGGCTGCATTTAATGCTAAAGACCTCCAACAGGTTAAGGGATTTAAAGATCAAGGTGAGGTTAGTGGCATAGATGATCCTAAGGTAAAGGCTGAGATCTCATTAATAGATCGTTGTTTGGAGCCTCAGAGAGAGGATCAAACTTCTGAAGAGCTTGAAGAGTCCTTGTCTGGGATACCTCAACTTAAGAGTATTAACCAACTTCAGTGGCCAATAGAGCTTTATGAATGTTGGAATAAATTAATAGAATCTGGTCAGAAACAGTAACTCACAAAAGGCAGTTCTAGTTAATTACCTAACAGTCTTTCTCGCATTTGGCTTTCTAGCATTTGGTTAATGCTTATGACTGTTCTTCTTCTGCTAGGATATCACCAAAGTTAATAGAAAATCCGTCATCTGGCGGCGTGTCACCTTGGCCATTTGATTGATACACGTCAGATTCTTCAGCCAAGTTGTCGAAACGTGTAAATTCTGGAGAGAAGGCTACTCTTACGACTCCAGTTGGACCGGATCGTTGTTTTGCAATAAGGAGTTCCGCAACACCTTTATCTGGTGTCTCTGGATTATAAACTTCATCACGATATATAAACATAATTAAGTCAGCGTCCTGTTCGATAGCTCCAGATTCTCGAAGATCTGACATCATTGGGCGTTTATCTGTTCTCGATTCGACAGAGCGATTTAACTGTGAAAGTGCGATAACTGGGACACTCAGCTCTTTTGCTAATGCTTTAAGAGATCGAGATATATCTGAGATCTCCTGTTCGCGAGCATGGCTATAAGCAGGGCTGCGCATCAACTGTAGATAGTCGACTACAATTAGGGAGAGGGGATTGTCTCTATGAAGACGACGAGACTTTGCTCTAACCTCTGTTACCGTTACAGCTGGAGTATCATCGATAAAAATCTGTGCTTCTGCAATTCGACTGGCAGCATCTACAAGCTTTGGAAAATCTCTCTCTTGTAAATGTCCTGTTCTTACACGCGAGCTATCTACGCGAGCTTCTCCGCACAGCATTCGAAGAACGATCTGCTCCTTGGACATTTCAAGGGAGAATACGGCGACTGCTTTATTTTCATGTACGCCGATATGTCCAGCCATAGACAGAGCAAGTGCTGTTTTACCCATCGAGGGACGGGCGGCAATGATGATTAGATCTGATGACTGGAATCCAGCAGTCATAGAATCCAAACGCTTGAATCCAGATGGGACTCCAGTTACAGGCTGTTTTTGGTCATAAAGTTTTTCAACGATCTTAATCGATTCCTGGACGATATCTGAAACATGGTAGAATGAACTTTTTTTTTTTTTTTTATAAACGCTGAGGATTCGCGCTTCGCTAGTATCAACAAAGCCCTCGATGTCTTTATCTAGATCGAAGGCTTCACTTACAATCTCACTTGCTTCATGAATTAAACGTCGTCTGAGAGACATCTCTCGTACAACTTTTGCATAGTAACCAACGTTAGCTGCGCTAGGGACGAGGGTAGCTAGCTTGGATAATTTTTCAAGTCCACCAGCCTCATCTAAGAGGTTCATCGCTCTTAGTTCTGAACTTAAAGTGATGACATCAACCGGCTCTCTGCGATCACTCAGCTTTGCCATCGCAGTAAAGATGGCGCGATGTGCAGCACGATAAAAATCTTCAGGTTGAAGTTTTTCCATCGCAGTATTCAGCGCTTCGTTATCTAATAGGATAGCACCTAATACAGATTCCTCTGCTTCACTCGAATGTGGCGGAATTCTGCCGATGTCCGGAGTGGAGCTTTGGTTATTTGAAGAAAAGGGGCGTTTTGGATTTGGCTTTGACATTAATCTAAGTCCCCTAAATTATCTTTAATCCTCTCTCCAGATTGATTCAGAGCCTGACAAGTCAATCCACTTCGCAGCGGACTTCATGACATCACCACCACCAAACTCTCCGAAGTCAGCTGTAATTGTCTCTGCTCCTAGTTCATTTGCAAGAGAAATCGAATATGCGAGGTCTCTACTTGGGCAAACTAAGGTAACAATTCGTCTAACGGCTCCTTGGGATTCTTCACTACGCCTATCGCCATCTCTTGTTTCGTACTCATCATCTCTGGACGGCTCACCATCAGGTAGGTATTCGCTCAGGCTTCCAAAGTTTGAATGTCCAAGAGCAAAGGCAGTGATGTCAGCAGCCATCTCAACATCGATTGTTACCTGTCTGGTAATTCCCTTGGGTGGTAAGCGCTTAACAATTACCTGCAATCCAGCACGGCTTATAGCATCTAAGAAAGAACGCTGCCTTGAATCATCTTCGAATGGAATTAATGTGTAATATCGAGCTACTACAGGCTCAGCGCCAGATATTACTCCTTTTACAAGCGCCTGCATGTCTACACGTTTGTTGATACGTCTAGACGCGCGATCGAGGCTTGTGCCATCGATAAATAGACCAAGCACGCGCTTCTCTGTTCTTTTGACTAACCCTCTACCCAGATCTTGATATTTCATGAGATTCCGATCGAATTACTGATTCCCGAACTTCGGGGCTCCACAAGGTAATATTCTCAGCGCTGGAAGTCAAAGTTAACCTGTAAAAAGGTTTGAGCTTCAATAAATAGAGCTGCCTAAGAGGATGTTATGGGGAGATAGAGCCCAAGAATATAGGCCCAATAATATTAGGATAAATAGAGTTTATAACTACATAATCCTAGTTTAGCGGATCTCTACAGGGGTGCCTGTTTCTATCTGATAGTAGATCTTAGCAAGATCATCTTCATTAAGTTTAGCTCCACCAATCTCCTCTAAGGCAACTGGTCCAGAGTGAAGTGGGGTCTCTTTATCTAAGAAAACTACGAATTCACCTAGAGCTCCTTTACGAAATCGTTCGAGATCTCCAACTGGTGGCACTGGGAGGTTTCTTGATGAAAAATAGGAATCTGGAGCATGCCATAGAGCTGATCTCTGTTTTAAGACAACAGAGAATGTCCCTTGAGGCAGAAGATCTAATCCAGTGGAAGATACCTCTACTAGTTCATTCCCGCCCTCATTCAAGCTAATGCGATTTAAGTTTCTATCTATTACTAACCATTTTCCTTCGCGAGCTTTTAGCTCATTGTTAGTAGTAACGAGAGAGGGGAAGGATCCAGGAAAGAACCCTAAGAGAGTTTCCTGAGAAAGCGTTTGTGGGGCTGGAGACATTCTAGAGATTACTATCAGGCCATCGCTCTTCCACTCTGTGATACCATTTGGTTGATTATTCCTGACATCAACGATGGATTTTGCTGGCTCAATCTTAACTCCTGAACAGCCAACCAGAGTTAATGTAAGTGCTAAAGTAGCAATAGAAGAGATTGGTTTAATGGCAGAAAAAGCAAACATGGTTT
>CAZTER010000125.1:0-5763 GCA_964612045.1 uncultured Bdellovibrionales bacterium | reverse complement strand
GCTGTATTGTTTGCGATGGATGCAATAGCTCAATTAGATCCTCATGTTGAAGTTAGGGTTTATATTCCAACATGCGAAAACATGATTAATGGTCGCGCCATGAAGTTGGGAGATGTTCTTCATACGATGAGTGGTCAAACTATAGAAGTTACCAATACAGATGCAGAGGGAAGGTTGATTCTATCTGATGCGCTTTGTCTTGCTCAGAGAGATGAGTGTGACACGATTATAGATTTAGCTACGCTTACTGGAGCTTGCATGGTAGCTCTTGGCACAGACTGGGCTGGCCTTTTTAGTGATGATGATAAATTAGCTCAGCAGATCAGTAAGGCTGCCGAATCTGCAGGTGAAAGAATTTGGCGTTTGCCTATGATTAGCGAATATCGACGAAGCTTAGATAGTAAGGTTGCAGATATAAAAAATAGTGGAGAGAGATGGGGCGGTGCTATTACAGCAGCACTTTTCTTGAAGGAATTTGTTGATACTAAAAAAGTCAGTTGGGCACATCTAGATATCGCCGGCCCTGCCTTCTATATGCGCTCGCAAGGATATATGAAGGATGGTGGAACTGGATTCGGAGTTAGAACGCTAGTCGAGTTTATAAAGAGCTGTTAATCAAACAGGGCGCTTCATCTAGATGGTGGAGGATGAGCTATAGATACTACAACCCTATCTATAGCTCGCTCTAAAATTTCTGGTGTAATAACTTTCTTGCCTTCTTTTGAGATCTTGGCAGAATAAATTGCAGAAGTTTGACACAATACTACTATATCCTCGACCTCTGCTGGATTACTTACTGAAGCTAAGATCTGTTGAAGTGCATCTTGAGCAGAGATTCCTTGGAAAGAGAATCCTTCCTTCACTATCTTATCAAGGTAAAATTTTACGACATCAGTTAACATCTTAGTTAGGTCTGCTGATGGAGGTGTCTTGCTGGTATACATTCCTTCATATCCAGGAAGAACAAGCTTAATACCGAACTGGTTGTCGAGTGCGTTGTCAGGTTCAAAATATACTGCAGTGCCAACTACAAGTACGTTATGTTGACCAGAAGATGTTTCAATTAAAGCATCTAATTCACTTAAAACTTCTTCTCCTTCTTCCTCATAAACGAGATCTATTCTAGGTAATAGAAGGAGTACTTTTTCATCATCTGCCTTTGAAACTAGCTCTTTGGCATGGATCAAAGCATCAGGATTTCGAGCGTTATAGACAGTGATAATTCGGTCAAACTCTGCTAATTGGGCGATCTTCTGAGCAAGTGATTTCTTACCACTTAAAACTGGACCTACTACTAAGATTTCATTTCCAAGTTTTATGTCGTTATAGGCTCTCGGGCTTTTGGCTCGATCTATTAGATCTTGGATGGATAAAAGTAAGTCATCTACACCTGCAAGATTTACATTGATATTTTCGACAGAAACATCTTCTATGCTAAGCGCTACTTTTTGTTTTCTCTTTCTTGATTCAATTATGAACTCAAGCAATGTTGGCAATGCCGCAATCGTGGCGATAATAGTTGCTATCGCAACCAACTGTTCGCTTATAAACGATACTTCTTCTTCCATTCCATGATCATATCCGATCATTCTATTTCAATAAAGCAGCATGTTATCTCAAGTGGTTATCCTGCTCTATTTGATGAAGTGATAAAAGTTTCTTAATTTCTATCTTCCTAATTGGTGACGCAGTGCAGCATCCAAAGATCCAAATAAAAAGTTATAATTTGTATCTGATAGAACTTTTGGAATAACTCGAGTACTAGAAAGCAATAAAGCTTCTGCCATTTCACCTAGAGCAAATTTTAAACCGAACTTAGGGGCAGAAATTAGAGTTGGTCGATTGATTACATCTCCAAGTGTTCTAGTGAATTCAAGATTAGAAACTGCGCGAGGAGTTACTAGATTAATCGCGCCATGAATATTATCTTTTGATATTATGTGATAAATAGCTCCAATTAGATCATCTAATGAGATCCAGCTCATGATTTGTGATCCGTTCCCAAGAGGACCTCCAACTCCAAGAAGGAATGGAGGAAGCATCTTAGCTAAAGCTCCACCTTTTGCTGATATAACTAAACCTAATCGCGCTTGAACAGCTCTTACTCCAAAAGTGCTAGCTCGCTGGGCCTCTTGTTCCCACGATTGTACAACTTCAGATAGAAAGCCCTCACCAGCAGAGGATAATTCGGAGCATTCTTCATCTCCTCGATCTCCATAAAATCCGATTGCTGAGGCTGAGAGGAACAACTTAGGTCTATTAGATAATTGTCCAATACTATCTACTAAAAGTTTTGTAGTCTCTATCCTGCTGTTAAGGATCTTTCTCTTCTGCTCAGTGCTCCACCTTTTGGAAGCGATACTTTCTCCAGATAGATTTATAACTACATCAACGCCTTCAAGTTTTTTAAGTTCAATTTCACCGTTATAAGGATTCCAATATATCTCATCTTCCTTGAGCATTTCTTTCGATCGAACGAGTTTTTTTACTGAGTGACCCGCAGTGGAGAGAAATGCAGATAAAGATTCGCCAACTAGCCCAGAGGCTCCTGAGATAGCGATAACCAATGGATTGATCTGATATGAATTAATTAGTGATAGATCATTGCGTGTGATTGTATGTCGGTATCGAAATAGGCGATCGAGTTGATCTTTAAAATATATAGAATCAACTGCCTTTCCAAGAAACGCTCCAGGAAGTTTATAGCGGATAGAATCTTCTAGTGTTGATGAAGTAGGGGAGTCCTCTGAGAAGAGATGTCGATGTTCCCAAAAAGAAAAAGGTCCTGATATCTGCGTATCGCTAAACTCATTTCCAGATTTATAACCTTGATGACGTAACTTCCATGTGATGCCTAGTGGGCCGAGAGGTACTTTTAGAGTTACCTGTGCACCATCTTTTATGCCTCCAATATGACTTAGAACCTCGACTGGTTGCCAAGGAGGATTTAGCCTTTCAAAGGCTCCCACTTTTTCGTGCCAAGCAAAGACCTGGGTTGCTGAGAATGGAAGTGAAGATCTCTTTGAATAGAGCTGCATTGATTCGCCTGAAGTAGTTTAAGTTAGGCGACGTAAATATAAATTTATTCTAGTTATTGAGAAAGGGCTCTAAGTTTGTTCGGATATCTTCGGTAGCTATCGACCATTAGCTACTTTTAGCTCTACTTCTTGTCCAAATGAGCCGTCATCTTTGTGCTCATGGTATTCAATTCCACCTTCTGTTCTCTCGTAAAAATTAAGATCAGTTCCAAAGGTTTCTCTTAAGGAGAGTAGCGCCCAAGCTGAGATTGTAAATGTGAGCACAGCCACGACCTCTGCGCTTCCAATAACTCCGAGATCTCCCTTCATGGCGCTGAATAAAGTTGTCATTATGACAGAGGTTCCACGTACAAAATTTGGAGCTGTGGTAGTAACTGTAGCACGGAGATTTGTACCAAACTGCTCTGCCGCTGAAGTAACGAAGACTGCCCAGTATCCGATAAAGAAGCCGAGAGGAAACCAAAGCATGTAATATGCATCTGCTGATTTAATAGGAGCCATTAGCAAGATACAAGAGAAGGTAAGTGCACAGATAAGAAATAATCCAATCGCTTTCTTTCTACTTCTTAAATATTGAGAGAGCAGTCCACTTGCTAAATCTCCAAGTGTAATTCCGATGGAGTGTCCGATCATGCATTTAGCGACTGAGATAGGCTCTGTAAGGCCGAGGCTCTTGGAGATCTCAGGTGAAAATGTAAGTAATACTCCAGTCACGAACCAAACAGGAAGTCCGATTGCTATACATGATAGATATCGGGAGAATCGTTCGCGAGAGGTGAATAGCATTCTTAAGTCACCTCTAACTACAGCATGAGATTTTATCGAGTTAAAGAGCCCGGATTCATGAACTGAAACTCGTAATACAAGAAGAGCAAGACCCATCACTCCACCGATTACGTAAGCAGTACGCCAATGAACATTATCTCCGACAAGAGCTGCAAGTAATGCACCAGAGACGCCGACAGTTGCTACCACTGTGGTTCCTAATCCTCGGGACTCCTTGCACATCAATTCACTAACTAATGTTATTCCTGCTCCGATCTCGCCCGCTAAACCTACTCCAGCTAGGAATCTCCATACAGCATATGCTTCAACGGAATTAACAAAAGCATTGGCAAGATTTGCTATCGAGTAGAGGAGGATGGATCCAAAGAGAACTTGAATTCTTCCTAGCTTATCACCAAGAACTCCCCACAACATTCCGCCGAGCAGCATTCCAATCATCTGAGCATTGAGAAGTAATACGCCATCATTAAGTAGGTTATCAGATGAAACACCGATGTCTTTTAGACTTGGAACTCGAACGATGCTGAAGATAAGGAGATCGTAGACATCTACAAAGTATCCAAGTGCTGCTACTAGAATTGCAACTTTTGCTTTAGCGGATGCGTTCAAGAGAGCTTTCATCTGGGGTCTCCCAATACAGAATTTATTGGAGCAAGATATTAAATCCGTTTGTGTATTTAATCAAACTAATAGTTCCGAATAGAAATTATTTAGTTTTACCGAGTATTTACTATGCTTATCCTGCAATTCTCTTGGCTAGTTCGCTAGCTAACTTTGCGTCGTATTGTCCGTTGTGTCGTTCTTTTAAACTCTTCATTACAGCACCCATGTTAGCTGCTGGATCTGAATCTTTAATTGATCGAATAGCTACTTCGAGTTGTTCAGCACTCATTTGGGCTGGAAGGAAACTTTCAGCTAGTGCTATCCCGATACTCACGTTCTCTGTTGCCTCTTCTCGTCCTGCTTGCTTTACAAACTCTAACTCTTCCTTCAATTTTTTTACTTCACGCTTTAAGATCTCGACAACGGAAGCTTCCGGAAGATCATCAACTTTTTGAGCAACTTCTTCATACTGAATGGCTGTTAGTAGGGAACGAATCGTATCAACTTTTGCTTGTTCCTTAGCTTTCATTGCGACTTTGAGGGCTTCTTTCATTGCGGCTTTCATAGTGAGGGTCTCCAGAATGTTTTATATTAAGCAGCCTTTTCATTTTTGTTGGCGAGAAATCCATTAACAAATCTCTCTAGCTTTCTAGCGGTTTCGCTACTTATTAAATGCTCAGTTTTGCAGGCATCTACTTCAGCTTGTTCTGGGTCTACTTCGAGAACGTCGCGGAGAAACTTCTCTAGGATATGTTTGCGAGCTTGAACAGCAGCAGCAAGAGCTTCACCTTCAGGGGATAAGCTTAAAAAACGATTCTCATCTTCAGCGATAAGACCTTTTGTTTTTAAGCTCTTCAAGTTTGTGGAGGCGCTTCCAGTTGTTATATTGAGGTGACGAGCAACGTCAGTTACTCGAGCATATCCCCGCGACTCTTTAAGCTCTTTGATGGCAATTAGATGATGAGCTGCGCTGTGAGTGATACTGTTCTCTTCAAACTGTTTCCATGTATCGTGCATGTTGTTTTCCTTGTGAAGAAGTTTTAGTTGCCAATGAGATGGGGTATTGTATAGAGAGATGTTTGGCTATTCAAGCAGAACCGGCCTCTCTCCCCATTCTTCCCTCATGTCCTGTACCGGGGCTACTTCTAGAATCGGAATCCTTTCTAGCACTCCTCTAGTTAGTTTTAGTAGTACCGGGGCTACCCTGTGATTCCGGGCTACTTCTTGTTTTCTAGTACCGGGGCTACTCTGTGAGGTAGGTCCTTTGCCGTTTTTTACAATTCGTCGTACCCTGACGCTGATTTTAAAGAAAACCCACTATGTTGTGTAAACTGTT
>CAZTER010000124.1:0-5830 GCA_964612045.1 uncultured Bdellovibrionales bacterium | reverse complement strand
GTAGTCGCTGCCTCAATAACAGTATCTTTCCACTGCGAAAGATAGCTACATAAAGCTTCACTAGTGTGATCGGCAACAACAACGTTAAGCAAAGCTCCATAAGCTGCTAAAAAGCCGCTCTTCCTCAACTCCTCTTTCGGACTTAATAAAAGAGCTTTGATTACATTCCATTGATCTTCTGGAACACCAACAGCACCAGAGAGACCTAGTTGTCTATTAATCTCTGCCGCTGAGACATGATCTTCTTCAGCTACTCTTTGCAGTGCTGGCAAAACGATCTCTCTAAGCTGAATCGGAATAATCTCTCTTTTAACTTCGTGCTGTTTCATCAAAATGATATTCTCAGTTTATAGAACGTCGTGTCAAACAAAGGTTGTTATTATCACAACCTATAACCTCTTATAATGACTTGATAATTTATGATTATCCTTAAGATTTAAGGATAGTAGTACTCTAATTCCCACTCTTTACGATCTTAGCTGGAACGCCAACGACTGTCACACCTGCAGGAACATCATCGCGAACAAGAGAATTTGCTCCAACAACTGCGCCATCCCCGATCTTAACACCATCAAGAATGGTGACACCTGCGCCTATCCAAACATGATCTCCGATCTCGACTCCACCCTTAATCTCCATCTCGCGTGAGATAAGTGGAGTGTTTTCATCACCCCGCTGATGATTACCTGGGCCAATATATGAATATGCTCCGATTAAAACGCTTCTTCCGATCTTAACTTTTGATTGAGTAGCTATTCGACAATACGATCCGACATTGGCGCCATCCTGAATATCAATAACGGCATGTTTAGCAGTAACAGTTGAGAACCTGCCAACAGTAACAAAATCACCAAAAGTAATTGAGCTATCAGATCCCCTCACATCAAGAACTGCATAATCATCTATCATTACTCGCTTTCCAAGAGAGACATTAGATGAATTCCTTAAAACAATTCCACGACCAAAAGCTGCTCTTCCAACAATCTTTTTAAAGATTGATGGATAAAGCACCGTGCGCAATGCAAAGCCAACAAAACCAGGAATTCCTGATATAAATAAATTTAAGATCTCAAACCAGAGAAAATACAGAAGAGAGCGATCTCCTACTGCAAGTTCTTTATACGCAGAGATCGGATTACTTGAGACTAGCTTTTCTTGCTGCGGTGTCATTGCTGGACGAAAAGATCTCTCACTCACTTCAGCACCTTACATTTATGGGAGAAATCACCTCCGGCGAGATAACGCTCTGCCCTTAGTAAGCCAACAATACTAACTCCATCCTTGATCTCTCCAGAATCTACCATAGCAATAGCCTCTGAAAATCTTACTTTGCGAACAGTTAAGACCTCTGTCGGATCTGGATTTACTGGAACGACGCTCAATCCTCTAGCGAGATACAACATACCGATCTCAGCTGTGAAACAATTACTAAGATGATATTCATCCCCTAGCTGAATCCAGGACTCAGCAACTAATCCAGCTTCTTCTTGCAACTCACGCTGAATAGTATCGAACGGATCCTCCCCAGGCTCAGATCCACCTTCAACGATCTCCCAAGAGTAGTGCTTAGTGGGATAACGATACTGGCCAATTAAATAAACTTCATTATCTGGAGTTAAAGCTACAACACCTGTAGCAATCTTTGATTCAACAACTCCGTATATTCCTGGATTGCCATCTGGGCGGATAACACTATCCTCTCTCAGAGTAATCCATGGATTTTTATAGATTAACTTACTACCTAGGGTCTTCCACGGATTTTCTTGACTCATAAGATCCTCAAATTCCAGCCTGAAGAGCAGACCATACAGGCTTGTCATTACTACCGATACGCCCTGCAGATCTATCAACTATCGCAGCATATCCGACAACAATCCCACCCAGTGCTTCCACCTTATTTTCGGCGACACTCATATGAGCACCACTAGCGATAACATCATCCACAAGGAGTACTCGCTTTCCAACAATTGAATGCCCGTAGATTTCACCATCTTTCTGAAAGATATTTACCTGACGTCCGCCAGCTACTGCTGAGGCAAATAATATTCCTGAATAAGCTAAGCCAAGAGCAACGTCGAATGAATCATCAGGCAAGTGCCCTACTGCATAGGCAGCCAAGCGCGCCAGATCGTTTGGCACAAGATGAGAACAATCATAAAACTCGCTACACAAGTGCCCACCAGGAACACGAGTTGGTTGAGGAAATTTAACTGTAATTTTTGAGATAATCGAAGCTATAGTTTCATCCATTTGGCAAGAATATCAGTTTTCGACTAACTCTCAAAGAGAGCTAAGATCAAGATTTAAAGCAGGTATTTAGGTGATCTAGTAAAGAGGAGATTCTTAAGTAAGATCTATCTTTAAACTCTCCGCTTCACCCTCTTTTTCTTTACTATTACGCTTTTTTGAGAGTGGCTTTTCCATTCTCTCAGCACCATCTTCTTCAAGCTTTACTCGCAATCGAAGATTATTCTGACTATCAGCGTTCTTAAGCGCTTCCTCCAAAGAGATCTCTCCAGTTCGATATAACTCATATAGAGCCTGGTCAAACGATTGCATTCCAAGGTTTGTGCTCTTCTCAATAGCTTCCTTGATTTCAGAGATCTGTGCCTTGTGGATTAAATCTTTAACGCGTGGCGAATCTAGAAGAATCTCAATTGCTACGGCACGCCCACCATTCACAGTTTTAACCATACGTTGGCTGATAATCCCTCTTAGATTCAAACTTAACTGTAAATATATCTGAGCATGTCGCTCTGCAGGAAAGAAGTTCATGATTCTTTCCATAGCTTGGTTGGCATTATTACTGTGCAATGTTCCCAAACAGAGATGTCCAGTTTCGGCGAAAGTAATAGCAGCCTCCATAGTTTCAGTATCACGAATCTCTCCAAGCAGAACTACATCCGGAGCCTGACGCAGAGCATTTTTAAGAGCAATCTTGAAGTCAGCTGTGTCCATACCAACTTCTCTCTGCGTAATGATAGATTTCTTATGCTCATGAACAAACTCAATCGGATCTTCAATCGAGATTATATGGCCAGCACTATTAGAATTTCGATGATCTATCATCGCTGCCAAAGAAGTAGATTTTCCCGATCCAGTTGCTCCTACAACCAGAACCAACCCACGCTTCGTCATCGCAACATCTTTTAAAACGTTTGGAAGGCGCAGGTCGTCCATTGAAGGGATCTTTGTTTTTATAAGTCGAATAACAAGGCCGACACAGTTTCTCTGCTTAAAAACATTAACTCGAAAACGTCCTAGCCCTTTATAATACAGAGCAAGGTTCTGCTCATTTGTCTCCATGAACTCACGTTGTTGCTTATCTGTCATTACAGCATTAGCTAATAACTCTGTGTCACTGGCCTCAAGTGCTCGATTGCCAGCTGGTCGAACAGTCCCGTTAATTCTATACATCGGTGGACTTTCAGCTGTCAGATAGAGATCTGAAGCATCATGCTCAACCATCAACTGTAGTAATTTCGAGATATCAAGCATAGAGCTCCTTACTTTTTACGAGCATTGGCTTCATCGATCTCTTTAAACATATCGGGATTACCCGTTTTTTCGATCGCCGCTTCTCGTGAAATTACATTATTTCCAACCAACTCCTTAAGGTGCATCTCAAGGGTCTGCGTTCCAACATTTTGAGAGGTCTGCATAACGCCTGGCAACTGATGAATCTTGCCTTCTCGGATTAGATTTCGAACTGCGGTAGTTCCCATCAGGATCTCAAGAGCTGCTGCTCGTCCGCCACCAATTTTCTTACACAATGTCTGAGTAATAATTGCCTGGATAGATTCAGCGAACATGGCTCTAACTTGAGCTTGCTGATTAGGAGGAAATACATCGATTACTCGATCCACCGTTTTAGGAGCACTCGAAGTATGTAGAGTTCCAAAAACCAAGTGACCTGTCTCCGCGGCCGTTAACGCCAACTGAATAGTTTCAAGATCTCGCATTTCACCGATCAGGATAATATCTGGATCTTCTCGTAAAGCAGCTCTAAGTGCGTTACTGAAAGACTGAGTATGCGGACCAACCTCTCTTTGGTTTATTAAACACTTCTTAGGTCTATGAACAAATTCAATTGGATCTTCAATCGTTAAAATATGACCTTCTAACTCAGAATTGATTAGATCAATCATGCCAGCCAATGTAGTTGATTTTCCAGATCCAGTTGGTCCAGTTACTAAAACTAAGCCCTTCTCCTTACGTGAGATATCAGTTAACACCTGTGGCATATGTAGATCTTCGAGTGAGAGAATCTTTGTTGGAATCTTTCTAAATACCCCACCCAATCCACGGTTCTGACGAAACACGTTTACACGAAAACGTGCAACTTCTCCGAGCTGCATAGAGAAGTCGATATCACTACGTTCTTCAAAAACTCGCCGTTGGGCGTCGTTCATTATATCGTAGATCATTGAGTGAGTTTGCTCAGAGGTAAGAGGTGGAGCTTTTATACGCTTAACATCACCATGAATTCTCACCATTGGCGGCTCTCCAGCCGAGATGTGAAGATCTGAAGCATCGTGTTGATGTGCGAAGTGTAGCAATTGAGAGATATCCATAAAGATATTAATCGGAAGAAAGACCAGTAAGATTGAGTGTAAGTATTTGAAACAAACAGATGTTTTACAAAAAACATTCCTTGGGATTAAATCTCCTTAAAAGTAAGATTAAGAATTACTCAGAATTTCAATTAGTTAGCTTTGCCAGCTCTTTAATTAAGTACCTGCTTACGGTAACGTTAGGCCGCTCAATTTTTCTTTTTCGTTATTACAATGTCTCATAGTTTGGTTAACCGCCTACATCCTTCAAACAAGGGACCGATCTCCCTCTCTGGAGCCAGAGGGTCTGCGGCTGCCTTTTACGTCGCACAACTCGCATCTCAATCCCAATCTAATGTAATTATCTGCGATTCCAGAAACGAAGCAGAACAACTGGAATGTGACCTAGAATTCTTCTCTAACAAGATCAAAATTGCCCTTCTTCCAGCATGGGACTCCCTTCCATTTGAAGCAGTTTCACCACAACTTGAGATCCAGGCCGAAAGACTCGCTGCTTTTGAATTATTAATGAGTGACCAACCTCATATTATAGTGACAACTAGCGAAGCTCTAATACAGAGATCTCTACCCATAAGCTCTCTTCTAGCACTATCAATCGATCTTTCAGTTGGATCCTCTTTATCTCATAAAGAGATCAATCAAAAGCTCACAGCAGCTGGATATCAAACTGCTTCGATAGTTGAAAATATCGGTGACTTTGCAGTTCATGGAGAGGTAATAGATCTTCTTCCTTTCAACTCTCAAAATGGTGTTAGGCTTCTTTTCGGTGAGCCACTAGGATCTCCAGAAGCAACAATTAAAGAGATACTATTATTTAATCTGGAGTCACAAAGAACTGTTCAATCAATTGATAGAATAAAGATCTTACCGGTCAAAGAGATCCTTCCATATGCTTCTGGATTAAATGCTCACAGCTCAACTGACTTTAATCTCGATAAATTAAAAAATCGAGGAAAAGCTATTGGAGTTCCGCCTCGAGAGATTGCTAGGATTAGCTCAGCAATAAAACACGACCAACAGATCCCAGGAATTGAGCTTTATCAACTTCTAATTGCAAATCAGACTCAAGCACTCTTAGAAGGTCTACCTAAAGCGACAAGAATATATGCTTTAAATCTACTTGGAATTTCTCAAGCGATTGATAGCTTCTCTGAACTTATCAAAGAAAGAACTGATAGGCTTCTTGAAGATCACCAATTAATACCAGAGGTATTAACAAGCTATTGCGACACGCAAGAAACCCTAACTTCGCTTCA
>CAZTER010000123.1:0-5844 GCA_964612045.1 uncultured Bdellovibrionales bacterium | reverse complement strand
ACAACATAATCTTATATTTAAGAATAAGAGTTATTTAAAAATATAGAAGATTTTTATCTGTAGGATTATTTCTTGTGTAGTTATTCTTAATAAACCTCTTATTAAGATAATTTTGATCTAAATATGATATTTGTAATCAGTTTGTTGTCTAGCGCTACTAGTTATGAGTTCTCTAATAATTTGAGGCTGTGGATTACTTGTGGGTTATTAGTTTAAGCTATGGAGTTTTTTGTAGGTTTAAAAAGTAATAAAATTATCAAATGCTTAATCCAATAATCTCACTCTTTTTAGTGTTAGCAGCTGGTTCTCTTTTAGGTCGAATATCCTTGAAAGGGATCTCTTTGGGTGCTGGTGGAGTTTTGTTTGTAGCTCTATTAGCGGGACATTTTGGTTTTAGTACTCCTGGTGAGGTCGGTGATGTTGGAATCGTACTTTTTATGTACGCAGCTGGATTGCGGGCTGGACCAAGATTCTTTCGCTCTTTCAAAAAGAGAACAGTTAGCTATTTAATACTTGGTGCTGTTCCTATCTTGATAGCTGTTTCTTTATTAACTGCTGCTCTGAAGTATGACTACGTAAATAAGTGGCATGCTGCTGGTATTTTTGCAGCATCACTTACTAGCACCTCTGCTTTAGCTTCTGCCCTTGATGCAGTTCAAGAAGATCCTGGTTCGGTTTTAGCGCGAGCATCGGAAGCTTACGGCCTTACATATCCATTTGGTCTGCTCGCTACTATTTTATTTATAAAACTAATTCCATTCTTTAGCCGCCAATCAGTGGATCAGGCACAGCGTGAGTGGGTTAATGAGCATAAGCAAGAAGAGCCAGATGTTGAAGTTGCTCAGTATCGAATTACGAACCCCAACTGTCATGGAAAGTTGATTAAAGATCTAGCTCTTCGTGGAAGAGGTGATCTTACTATCTCAAGAATTGATCGAGGAACTCAATCTATGGCTGGAGATCCAGAGATCTCTTTGCAGACAGGCGATGTAATTACTTTAGTCGGTCATAGAGATTCCTTGAGTGGACTTGAGATTTTATTTGGAGAGAGAGTTCAGGTCTATATTCCGATGTCTAATGATGTGCAGTCAGTCGACATGGAGTTATCAGAGCCGAAGTTAACAGAAGGAACTCTTAAGGAGCTAGCAGTAGCAAAAAACTACCAAGTTGTAGTGACGCGAGTAAGAAGGCAAGGGATCGAATTTATCGCGACCGCTGATAGTACGCTAGAAGTCGGAGATCAGATTAGAATTGTTGGAAAACCTGATGCTGTTTCTGATTTTGTTAAACTAGCTGGTGCTCAGGCCCATCTGATCGATGAAACTTCAATGGTTCCATTCTCCGTAGGTATCTTACTTGGATTACTTTTAGGGATTGTTCCGATCTCTTTATTCGGACTGATTGATTTTAGTATTGGTGCTGCAGGTGGAGTGTTCATTATAGGACTACTAGCAGGACACTATGGTCGTTTCGGGCCATTTAGATTTTATGTGCCACAAGCTGCCTCTAATCTATGTCAGGAACTAGGAGTGATCCTTTTCCTTGCTAATACGGGAACAATGGCTGGTGCTACTTTGCTAGATGCGATGAGTAGTTCTGGCTGGAATATTGTTTTATGTGGTGTGGTTATAACGTTAAGTACTTTAGTTTCGTACCTAATCCTGGCAAAGTTTATCTTCAAATTGAATATCCTAGCCCAAATTGGTGGTGCTAGTGGCCTGATGACTAGTGGTACAGGTCTAGCAACTACACGTAGCATTACACAGAGCGAATTGCCGGCAATTACATATGCAGCTGTCTTTCCAGTGGCACTTTTTACGAAGATTGTCTTGGCAAATATCTTGGTGCGAGTACTTTAATAATTAACTCAAATTAGTAATCTTTTTTAACAAACATTAGTTGTTATTCGATAACTGTGATTATCGATGTCTTTAATGGTTCGCTAAGATTTAATCTATTGCACCAACTTTATTTCGGCCGTACCTTAACTCAGCAAAGAATCAATTTTGAATGGATTATAACTCATGATTAGACATCAAGATAATAATAAATTGTTGCGAAGTATTGTCTCGGCAGTTATTGCGACAACTGTGTCTATTCTTCCATTCGAGCATCTTTCTGTCGTTGCAGATGCAGGAGCTCAGACAAAATCAGTATTATGTGTAAAGCGCGGCTCTCGTAATAGTAGTGCTGTATATTATCGTTCTGCCACACGATGCTTGCCTGGTGAAAGAAGACTTAATGCAGAGTTTAAGGGAGAAACTGGTCCAACTGGAGCGACGGGAGATGTCGGTGCAACTGGATCTACTGGTGTCGTTGGCGAAACCGGTGCAACCGGAGCAACTGGTGAAGTTGGCGTAACTGGCGCTACTGGGGCAACAGGTATTCAAGGAGAAGTTGGTGCAACTGGTGCGACTGGTGCGACAGGATCTACTGGAGCAACTGGAGATATAGGTGCCACTGGTGAAGTTGGCGAAACAGGTGCGACCGGAGCAACAGGACCTACTGGTTTAACAGGTGCGACTGGTGAGGTCGGTGCAACTGGTGAGACAGGATCTACTGGAGCAACTGGTGCAACCGGAGAAATCGGTGCTACTGGAGCAACTGGAGATATAGGTGCCACTGGTGCAACCGGAGCAACAGGTTCTTCTGCAATATTATCAGTTGATCCAGTTCATGGAGCAGGAACTGAAGTTGCTGCAGGAGCTAATGTTATTTTTGACACGATCGTATATTCATCTGGTAACGTTTCATATAATTCAGCAACTGGAGTTGTGACATTTAATGAAGCTGGCGTGTATAACGTTACTTGGAGAGTTGCCGTAGATGGTCTAACTGATCTTCCACTTGGTTATGATCCAGTTACAACACCACCATATGCCTCTTTTTCAATTAGCTCATCTCAGGGAGATTTTATTACGTCCACCTTACCAACTTATTTAGGGTCACTAACGGGAACAGCGATAATAGACGTAGTTTCAGCTCCAGTTACGTTATCTCTAGTCAATTCGGGTTCTTCTTGGTCTGTAAACTTGGCGAACTTAACATCTAAGGGCTCTCTTCATATTTCAAGGATTAATAATGAGGCTAGTCCTTTAAACCTTTATGTTACTTTCAACTAATAGCGAAGAAATTTAGTAATACTAACTTTTTATCGGTGCTGTTTGACGAATATCGCTAGGTATCTTGTTTAGCATTAAGTCTCTGTTACTCTATTTCATATGATTGAATATAGAGAATGGGCAGAAGCTCCTGATGAGAATGAACGAGGTAAGATTCGCTTGCCTGAGCAAGATCCATTAGATCTACTATCGCAAACATATTTTGAAGCGAGGAGTCCTGCATATCGCTATGATATTTGTCCAGAACCCAAAGAAAGAGATTACATATATCATGCTCTGAGAATCGACAGTTTTATTACGACAAGTTTTAAATCATTTCATTTAAATGATGATATCTTATCCTTTGAGATTGAACCGACAGTTTATTCAATGGAGGCTCTGCTTGCGCACTTAGATGATGTAAGTAGTGAGTACCCATCTACACTTCTTGCAGTCTCTCCTTTGTTTATGCAGAGTGTCAGTCTCGGTAGATTTGATCATTCCACTCCAATTTCTGTAGCTATGCCTTTAAATATATCTACTTTACCTCAGGGTAATCGAGCAGAGATGCAGACAGGATTAGAGGCACAGAATCTTCAATTTGCAGATAGAAGTATGAGTCTCCTAGCGCTTAAGCTCATTCATCTTATTAGAGGTAGAGTCGTCTTTGATTCAGGAGAAGAGCTGCACAACGGTCTTCATCTGAGGGATAGTATTGGAATTATCTGTAATCATAATGATCAGATAGTAAGTAATGATTGTTTTCCAGTGCCAGGCCCGAATTGGGAAGCAAATTATTCATTTCAAAAATTAAGAGCATTGGCTCAGAAATGCTCTATCTCCAGTTAAAATTTTCTTGAATTGAGTACTAAATTTTTGTTAAGTATCTTTTAATCTATTTATTGAGTTCTCTATGACCAGCCCAGCTCCGACTTCACATACTACAACTCCTCACTCAGGAGATGGCTGTAACTTAGTATGGACTGATGTCTCTGATCTATCTATTCCTAAAGCTTTGTTACAAGGATTCATGCTTGAGCGGCTCCATCAAGTAGAAGAACTTATTCCAAATCTTCTCTTAGATGTTGATAGTTGGCGTACTTTAGATATCGATCACTGCATTCCTAGGGTAGAGAGATTATTTAGAAAAGTAGGGGAGTTATGGATTTCTCTACATGTGATTGGTCCTTGTGAACGAGAGGAAGCGTTATTGCACCCACACCCTTGGCCGTCGGCGATGAGAATCGTCTCTGGCAAATATGAGATGGGAGTAGGATATGGAAAGGGAAGAGAAATACCTCCTTTAGCTGCTGTAGTCGTTCTCCCTGCTGGAGCGGAATATGAGATGTCAGACCCAGATGGTTGGCATTATGTAAGGCCAATCGGTGGGCCCTCAATGAGCTTAATGGTCACCGGTGAAAAGTGGGATCGTAGTGCACCAAAAAATAGCCAAGCTCTTAAGGAGCTATCTTCCGAAAGAAAAGGTGAGATACTAGAGGCTTTTATGGCTGCATATCCAATTAAGAACTGACTATCTCAAGCGCTATAATCCTAATTTTGAGTAAGAAATTTTGTTGGGGTAGCTTCTCTACTAATGCCTTGAGCATTATTTAAAACCACTTAATCCATCTGTTTGTTATGAATCTAGATCCATCTGTCAGCTCTTCTACTAGTCTAACTTTACATGGTTCTAATATCGAGGGCGCTCTACCAGGTGGAGCTGAGCAATATATCTTAAATTTATATTCTCAAGTAGCAGAACCTTTTGCTTCAGAAGGTGAGATGAGAGGGTGGCTTACCTCTAAAGGAGTGGATTGTGATGTCGCGAATAGTAGGAAGGGACTAACAAAACTATTTGAGAAGATAGAAGCTGGAGAAGCAAAGCTGATCTATGATTCTCAAAGTACTCGAGTTTTTCGTTGCGCAAGAGTAGCAAGAATCGATGCGGAGATCACGATAGGTGGCGAAACATTCCCACTTATTGAGCTTTGTCAGATCTTTTTAAAAGATAAAATTTCAAAGAGCGTACTTGAATCTTCTGATTGCTCTGATGTTGGTGATTTACTTTCAAAAATTGAGATTAGAAGTGCACAGGTCCGTAATAGTCAGCAGCTATGGGAAACTCTAATTGGAGAAGAGGATGCTGAGCTAGGTGCTCGTCGTGGAGTTAAGGAAGAGTTGGGGCTAACTACTGCTGTGGCAGATCAAGTTGAGATCTCTATGACTTCACGCCTTGTTGAATATGAAGATCCGATCGATTGGCCTGGTATTCATTCAATCTTAGAGACGAATTCTGCCAAAGCTGTTCTTCCAGAATCAATATCTCGACCAGTATTCTGGGAGCTAGAGGCTGGAGATCAGATTACTATATTTGTTGCCACTCCAAATGCGCCGGTGATTAAGGGGTTATTAGGTGCTGTAATTCCTAAGATTCAGTATGTAGCATAAGTTTATATTGCCCTTCATATTTTGAGTAATATTATTTACCTAAAGCTAGTGGTATTAGTTCAACTTTCATAGATTATAGAAAGTAGGATTGCCCTAAATAGAGAAGTGAGGAAACTTAGTAGATCTGTATAAATAGAGATCCTATAAGCTTATTAAATAGCTTGAGGTTAGATATCACTATGAAATTGCTTCTAATTGAGGATGATCCAAAGATCGCTCAATTTCTTATCAGTGGCTTAGAAAAAGAAGGATATTCTGTCGCTCATTTTAGTAATGGAGAAGATGGAATTAATGC
>CAZTER010000122.1:0-5862 GCA_964612045.1 uncultured Bdellovibrionales bacterium | reverse complement strand
GCTTCGTTTTGGATTGAGAAAGCAAGGTCTGAATATCCAGATCAGTTCTTAGATGGATGGTCAGATTATGTGTTAGCTCGTGGTGCAATTGAGCAAAGAGATACAGCTGCTCTTATTAAGATAAGAGATGATGCAGAGAAGAGACTTCCACCATCAGATGGTTGGCTTGTGGCATTGATTGCAGCTACAGAGGAGCATCTTTGGCAGGAGAGTACAAATGAGTAACTCTTTAATTCCATTGCAGAGCGATATTGAGTCAGGTGAGGGTGTTGTTAGTGCCGCTATGTTAGGTGGTGCTTTAGCTCGATTCAATGAAGCGAGCTCTCGACTTGAGCAAAAACATAATACGTTAATGCAGGAGATTGACCTGTTAAAGGAGCAGTTACGTCAGAAGGAGCGTGAGATGCGTAGGTCAGAGCGACTCGCAACTCTAGGTCAGACGGCTGCGGCTGTTGCACATGAAGTCCGTAATCCTCTCGGAGCGATACGTCTTTTTGTCTCGTTGTTGCATGCTGATCTAAAGGACAATCCTGAAGCTACAAAACTCTTAGATCAGATCGACAAAGGAATTAGCAATATTGATCATGTCGTATCAAATATGTTGCATTTTGCTAAGGATGGAGAACTTCGTCGAACACCAGTAAATCTAGAAGCGATCGTTAAGGAGCAACTTTTTGAGGTTGAAATCCAAAATAAGAGCACTTTAGTAACGAAATATGAAAGCCTTACATACCCTTATATTTTGGGTGATGAAATGCCATTACGGCAGGTCTTTAGGAATATTTTTGTAAATGCAAGTCAGGCTTTAAGAGGCAGAGCTGGTGAGATCTCGGTTGTAATTGAGGGAACTCTTGAACATGTTGTTGTTAAGGTGTTCGATAATGGTCCCGGATTAGACCCAGAGGTTGTATCAAAGCTGTTTGAACCATTCGTTACCTCTCGTGCAGAGGGAACAGGGTTAGGGTTAGCAATAGTTCGTAGGATAGTTGAAGCTCATGGAGGTGAGGTTCAAGCATCTAATCGTGAGGATAATGCTGGTGCGCAATTTATCCTTAAATTTCCAAGAAAAGCTAAGGTGTTGAGTTAAGGTTTTAGGGGGAACGTATGTCAGAGTTAGGTAGAATTTTAGTTGCTGATGATGATGCACAGATGCAGATCGCTATCACTGCGACATTAGAGCGCACAGGGTACCAGGTAACCGTAGTGGGCGATGGTAAAGCTGCTCTTGATAGAATTGAAGCGGAGAGTTTTGACCTTGTAATTACTGATCAGCGTATGCCGATAATGGGTGGGCAGGAGCTGTTGTCTGCTATTCAGAAGAAAGATATCGGGTTACCTGTTGTGATGATAACTGCACACGGTACTATTAATCAGGCAGTTGAGGCTATGCAGCTAGGAGCTGCTGATTTTATTACCAAACCGTTTGCTGCAGAGGATCTTACTCGTGTCGTTGAGCGAGTATTGAGCCCTGAGCATCGTCAGTTTAGAAAACAAGGGAAAAAGGTATCGAAGGGACGTCCCATTGTTACTAATGATCCTTTGATGATTCGAATACTAGAGGTCGCAGAGGCAGTAGCGAAGAGTGATGCTACTGTTCTGATTCAGGGAGAATCAGGAACTGGAAAGGAGTTGATTGCTAGATTTATTCATACTGCTAGCCCTCGAGCTCAACAGAATTTTGTAGCTGTAAACTGTGCTGCATTGCCAGAAAATCTTCTTGAAAGTGAGCTATTTGGCCATGAAAAAGGGGCATTTACAGGGGCACAAGCTAGGAAGATAGGTAAATTTGAGTTGGCACATGGTGGAACGATTCTCTTGGATGAAATCTCTGAGATGGATCTCCTTTTACAGGCTAAACTTCTACGAGTTCTCCAAGAGCGAGAGGTTGATCGAGTCGGTGGACGTGATCCTGTTTCTGTAGATGTGAGAGTTTTAGCCACTACTAACCGTAATCTTGAAGAGATGGCGCAACAAGGTAAGTTTAGAGCAGACCTCTATTACCGATTAAATGTAATTCCGATTACTTTGCCTCCATTAAGAGCACGTCCTTCTGATATAAAGCTACTAGTTGAGCACTTTATGCGAAATTCTTTGGGAGAAGGTGCTCCTCAGTTAACTTCTGCCGTTCTTTCTGCTTTGGAGACACACTCCTGGCCTGGAAATATTCGTGAGCTACAGAATGCAGTAGAGCGAGCAGCAATTCTTTCGAGAGGTAGTGCTCCTAAGGAATCTGACTTTATGTTGGGTGTTAAGGGTTCTGCACTGGCTTCCTCTATAGAGAGGGAAGTTGTTACTTCATCTGCGTTGCCAGGCGTTGATGTAACAACAGATAGCTCCAGTCTTACGATTAAGTCTGGAACTACCGTTCAAGAGATGGAAAAGGCTCTAATTCTAGAAACTCTCAGAGCTTGTGATGATAACCGAACGCAGGCTGCAAAGTTGTTGGGAATTAGTATTAGAACTCTTAGAAACAAGCTCCATGAATATAACATGGATAGTGGCGAGTAGTTTCTTTTAGAACAAGTTTACAAAGATATCTCCATTGAAAGGTCATCGGTTTCCGGTGGCCTTTCGTCTTTGTGCTTTTTGTTATGTGTGAAGCTCATTCAGCTACGCGTCAAAATAATGACACAAACAAACGCTCAAAAATTAGACTTAATTATAACAGCACAGAATCACTAAATAAAAATTTTACAAAGTTGTTACGCCAAAGTCAGCACGACTTTTGCATCTCATTATAGAGGGAGCAGATCTGTCGGAAATCCGACATTTCGAAGCGTTATTGTTTATGAAGAATGGAATCATAGGCTCAATTTTTGACAACACCATGAGTGGTCTCGAAAAGAGCATGGACCTATGGTGGAAGAGAAATGAAGCCATAACAAGTAACGTAGCAAATGCAGAGACCCCTGGTTATAAAGCCGTCGATTTAAACTTCTCAAATGAACTAGAGAGAGCTTTCAAAGGTGGTGGAGTTAAGAGCTCTTCTGTAATGCAGACAGATCCGCGTCATATGGATCTTAGTGGACAAAATGGTTCTCACCTTGTTCCAGATAATTCTGGGCAGACCAGAGGTGATGGAAATAACGTTGATATCGATATTCAGATGGGACGCTTGGCTTATAACGCCGGCAAATACTCAATGGCAACTAATCTTGTGAGGAAGAAATTAGGGTTCTTAAAGATGGCTATTCGTGAGTCTGGTAGATAAAGGAGGAATGTATGTCAGATGCATTAGAGGTAATTGCAGCTGGATTAAGCGCCGCTCGTTTGAGGGTAAATACAATCGCTTCAAACATAGCAAACGCTGAAACTACACGTACAGCTGAAGGTGGTCCTTATAAGCGACGTGATGTCGTACAGATGGCAATACAAGAGAAAGATTCTTTCTCTTCAGAGCTTGATCGCGCGAGCCTAGCTAAGCCAGCTGTCCTCGGAGTTGTAGAAGATCAAGCAGAGCCTCGTAAAGTTTTTCAACCGGGACATCCTGATGCCGACAAAGAAGGATATGTCTCCTATCCAAATATCAATGTTGTTTCATCAATGACTGACATGACTATGGCTAGCCGGTTGTATCAGGCGAACTTAGCAGCGTTGGAAACAGCTCGCAGAATGGGTCAGGAAGCTAGAGATATTGCAAGGTCTTAGTAGGTAGTAGGAGGAAGTTATGATTGATGGAATCAAAAATTCGCTCGGTGGAATACAAAGTATTCCAGCTCCTCAGGAGATTAAGCCTAGCGGTGGAAATACCAAAGGTGGATCTTTTGCAGATGCTTTGAAGAGCGCATTGGATGAAGTCGACCGTTTACAGGTTGAAGCTGATACTAAGATTGAGCGTTTAAGCACTGGAAAAGGTGATGTAACTCCGCATGATGCGATGATTGCATTAGAGAAGGCGGACGTAGCTTTTCAATTGATGACCACAATCAAATCAAAAATTGTGCGGGCATACGAAGAGGTAATTCGTACACAAGTTTAAGATTCATTTGATCTTTAAGGTTTTAGTCAGGAGGTTATAGTGGCAAGTTCATTCGATCCAGGAGCAGTATTAGGTCAGCTAACAGAATCCTACGTCAAGCTTCCGTTGATTCAGAAGATTATATTCCCTCTCTTAATTGTTGGTTCAGTTGTTGGTATTCTTTATGTTTCTAAGTGGGCCAGCCAGCCTGATTACTCAGTTGTTTACTCCGATCTAGGCACTGCAGATTCAGCTGCTGTAGTTACAAAGCTTAAAGAGATGAAGGTTAAGTATGAGTTGCGCGGCGATGGTTCAACTATCGCGATCTCTCCTCCAGAGATGGTGCATGAAGTTCGTCTTGCATTAGCAACAGATGGTTTGCCAAAAGGCGGCAATCTCGGTCTTGAATTGTTTGATCAAAATAACTTAGCAACAACTACATTTCAGGAGAAGGTTAAATGGCTACGTGCAATTCAAGGTGAGTTGGAGAGAACAATTTCGACCTTAGATGCAGTTCAGTCGACACGAGTTCATATTACTCAACCAGAGAAGACTGTGTTTGCTCGTAAAGGAGCAGAGGCGACAGCCTCAGTTCTTCTTAAGTTAAGACCTGGTGCAGAGTTAGAGAAGAAGCAGATTAAAGGAATAGCTAATTTAGTTGCTGGAAGTGTTGAGGGATTAAAACGAGAGAATGTTACGATCGTAGATGTTCTTGGAAATCTTTTAACAGGTTCGGAGAATGATGGTGATGCTTTAGGCATGGAAGCTACTCAGCTACAGTATCAAAGAGAGATCGAGAAGGGGTATATTCAAAGAATTGAACAGATGATCTCTCGTGTTCTCGGTGAGGGAAAAGTTATCGCTAGAGTTACTGCTGATATGGATTTCTCTGCTAATGAGCGACAGGAAGAGATTTATGATCCAGCTGGTCAGGTTATTCGTTCAGAAAGAGTTGTAGAGGAAGGCAGTGGTTCTCTAGCTCGAGGAGGAATTCCTGGAGTGGTATCAAACCTTACTAATGATCCTAAGTTGCTTGCTCCTGATAAAGGAGAAGGTAATTCAGCTTCTCATCGTGAACAGATGAAAAACTATGAAGTATCCAAAGCTGTGTCTAAGACAACTTCATCGCGTGGAAAGTTATTAAAGCTCTCTGTGGCGGTGTTAGTAGATTCGCACTATGCGAAACAAGAAGCTGCTACTGGTGGTGCTGTTGCAACAGGACAGTCAGCGCCGCAGCCTGAAGCTAGTGTAGCAGAGCTAGACCCTGCGATGTTAGCTCAAATTGAATCAATCACCCGTAGTGCAGTAGGTTTTGATACGGATCGTGGAGATACTCTCAGTGTCGAGGCGATTCCATTCAAGAAATCTGATATTGACCTAAGTGCACAGATGGATAGCAAGGCAATGGAAGACTTGATCTTCAATGTTATCTTCAAAGCGTCTCCAGTGCTGTTTGTTCTACTATTCTTCCTCTTTATGGTTAAGCCGTTAGTTAAGTTCCTTGTAACTCCAACTGAGGCTGAGGTTGATCTAAGTAGACTTCTTCCAACTGGTATCGCTGAGCTTGAAAAGGAGTTAGAGGGAGAGAGGAGTAAGGCAGTTCTTCCAAGTTATGAACCATCAGTAGATCTAGGTCAGCTTGAAGAGTTGGTCTCTGAAAATAGTAAGATTGTTAAAGATAATCCACATCAAGCAGCATTGTTAATCCGTTACTGGTTAAATGACGGTAGGCTGTAAGAGTACTAAATCCCTAACTAGATCTTAGAGGAGTTACTAAATGGCGGAAGAGAATCTGATAACTCAAGAGAACTTTGTATGCTCTCCATATACTGAGGAATCTTGGGAGGTAATTGGAGAAGCACCGAGAGAACAAGAGTTCTCAGCATTTGAAGTGCCAGTTATCT
>CAZTER010000121.1:0-5863 GCA_964612045.1 uncultured Bdellovibrionales bacterium | reverse complement strand
CTCCCTTAACAATTAACGGGTTTGCAGCACTCGAATTACTCTCCGATAAGCGGTGCAATCCATTTAGTCAGAACCGTTCCGGTATAACTATAGGTGAAGGCGGAGCTCTATTTATCATGGAGAAGGGCAGCGATGGTGTTGTATTACTTGGTGTTGGAGAGTCCTCAGATGCTTATCATCCATCTACCCCTGATCCTACAGGACGTGGCGCTGCTAGAGCGATTGCTGCTGCATTAGCCGAAGGAGGAGTATCTCCTTCAGCAATCGATTATATAAATCTGCATGGCACAGGAACCATTCACAACGATGCTATGGAATCTTGCGCTCTAGAGTTATGCTGTTTATCGGATATTCCTGCTAGCTCTACAAAATCTTGGCATGGACATACATTAGGAGCCAGTGGGGCCATCGAAGCTGCTTTGTGTTGGTGTCTCCTTACTCGTAGTGGATCAGGGGCCTTGCCGCTTCATCTTTGGGATAAGGAGCGAGATACTACTATTCCAAGAGTAAATTTAATCGATTCTCCCTGCTCAGTTGTGCCTAAAACAATTTTAAGTAATTCCTTCGGATTTGGTGGAAGTAACTGCTCTCTATTACTTACGGTATAATTGAAGTCCTATGATTACCCAACTTCCACATGATTCACGGATGATAGTTGTTAAATCTCATACCCAAATTAGTGATAACCAATTTTTAGTACAGGGCGAGTGTTCGCAGTCATTAGTAGATATATTAGGTGAGAATGGTGAGATAGAGAGTGAGTTTGGTTTAGAGATAATGGCTCAAGCTCTTGGATATATCTCTTCTATTTCAGCAGAGGACCTAGGTAATACTTCGAAAGGTGGATATGTAGCCTTGGTTCGTGACTACATAATAGGTGTTGATAGATTTCACCAAGGGGATAAGCTTGCTATCGATGTATTACTCAATCATATCGATGAAGGTACGATAGTTGGAGAGTGTTCTCTTATAGTTAATGGAGGGAACTCTCCTATTCAGAGCGCTTCAATAACAATTCAAAGGTTTGCGTAAGAGGGATTAATGAACGAGAAGCGAGTTTTAGTCACTGGATCAAGTCGAGGAATTGGACAGGCTATTGCTAGAAGATTAGCAAAAGATGGTTACTCAGTAGTTATTCATGGCAGGACACTTAGTGATGAACTTAAACAGTTTAGCAACGAGCTAGGTGGTGAAGGTTATAGTGTTGATTCCGTAGCATTTGACGTGGCAGATCGTGAAGCTGCTCGAACTTCTCTCGCAGAATATGTAGAGAAAAAAGGTCCTTTTTACGGAGTAGTCCTTTCTGCCGGTATTCACCGTGATGCACCACTTGCAGGAATGAGTGGTGAGGATTGGGATGCTGTCATGCGTACAAACCTTGATGGAGCGTTTAATGTACTTCAGCCTCTTTTGCTCCCGATGTTGTCGCTGCATCAGGGTGGGCGTGTTGTTATGTTATCCTCGATCTCTGGATTAGTTGGTAATCGTGGACAATGTAACTATTCTGCATCGAAGTCCGCGCTTTTTGGTTTAACCAAGTCCTTGGCGCAAGAGTTAGGAAAACGACAGGTGTTAGTTAACTGTATAGCTCCTGGTGTATTTGCTACAGAGATGATTGAAGGGGTCGATCTTAAGGGGCTAATCGATAATATACCACTTAGAAGGTTAGGTAATGTAGTTGAGCTTTCAGGGGTTGTTTCATTTTTATTCTCAGAGGATGCCTCTTATATCACCGGACAGGTGATCTCAGTTAATGGTGGGATGGTATGAAGAGGCGTGTTGTTATCACCGGGATAGGAGCAGTAACTCCACTTGGATTGTCGATGGATGCAACTTGGTCAGAGTTGCTAAAGGGATCTTCCGGTGTTCGTATTAATCCTAATTGGAATAATTTTGAAGGGCTTAAATCACAGCTTTTTGCAGGTGTTTCTAATTTTACACCACCAGCACATTGGAGCCGAAAGACCACTAGGTCTCTTACTAGAGCTGGGTTATTTGCACTTAGTTCTGCTGAGCAAGCTATTCAGCAAGCAAAATTAACAGAGTCAGATGTTCTTAAGTCTGGAAGATGTGGAATTGCATTTGGATCCTGTCTAGCAGGGGGTGATGCATTGCTAGAGATTGCTCGCAGCTGTATCGGTCGTTCTATTAAGGGTGTAAATGCTAGCCTCTTTACACAAGCTATGACGCATAGCTCTGCTGCTGTGCTTGCTATTAATTTTGGAATTAAAGGTCGCGTTATCCCAAGCTCGAGCGCTTGTACCTCTAGTAGTCAAGCGATCGGGTATGGTTACGAATCCATATTAAGTGGAGCTCAAGATATAATGCTAGCTGGTGGAGCTGAAGAGGAGTCACTTCCCTTGGCGCTGTTATTTGGAGCGATGCACGCAACTTCTATTAATAACGGAGATCCAGAACAAGCATGCAAGCCGTTCGACACTACTCGTGATGGTTTAGTTATCGGAGAAGGTGGATGTACTTTTGTGATAGAAGCGTTAGACCATGCTGAAAAGCGTGGAGCAATTCCGATAGCAGAAGTAGTTGGATTTGCAACTAACTGCGATGGTGAACATATCACATCACCAACTCCTGAAACTATGTCGAAGGTTATTGAGCTTTCCCTTTCTCAAGGTGAAGTATCTCCAAATGATATCGGGTATATTCATGCTCATGCTACCGGAACAAAGGTAGGAGATCTCGCTGAATCTGAAGCTATCTATCATCATTTTAGAGATGAAGTGCCCGTTTCTGCACTGAAGAGTTATTTTGGACACACAATGGGATCTTGTGGTTCTCTAGAAGCTGCTTGTGCGATCTATTCAATGAATAATAGTACGATTATCCCGACAAGAAATTTTGAATCACTTGATCCGGAATGCTGCCCGATCTTTTTAGCTAGAGAGATCATGAATAAAGAAGGGATTAGATATGTGATGTCTAATAACTTCGCTTTTGGTGGTGTTAATACCTCGTTGATCTTTGCAAGATTGTAACTTAAGACATCATCGCTTCAGAAAGAGCACTGCTTTGGCTCTCTAAAATAGGAGCATTTGCCACAGCGGATTCTAACTCTGGAAGAGATTTAAAGCTCTTGCTGATAGGCAATAACTTAAGAATGACCTCTTTAAATCGCTCAATTCGAGAGAGGTTATCCCTTAACTCATTTGCAAATTCCTCTCGAGAATACTCTCTAACTAGTTTCTTGTTCATCTCAACAATCCATGGGACTTGGGAGATATCAAACATTCCACCAGCCACGTCTTTATTGGTTTCGCTAGCAGAACTAAACATCTTCTGCATGAAGGTATTCGTCTCATAAACCTTTGCAAAGGTTTGATTCAGCTCGCGCAAGGTAGCCAGATCGCATAAGCGACCCTGAATACATGTGAAGGCTAAAAATCCCCAGTAGATTGAGTAGTCCCACGCCACTTTTAGTGACATGACGATAGGATCTCTAAAGGTTTGATATTGATCGTGATATAGCTTTACGACGTTATCAGTTAGATCTCGATAGGTTTGATTATAGATAAGAGCTCTTCCTGCAAAGAGTTCGTTATTAAGATCTCTCTTAACTAGATCTGTAATAAAAGTATTGCTGATCGATATCATATCGCTTCCTGGAGAATAGAACGGATCCAAGAAGATTCCACTATCGCCAGTAAGTGCCCAACGGTTCTCTGAGAATGTTTGAGTTGCTTTGTGAGCAAAATTCTTAAGTGCCTTAAAATCAGAGAATGGAGCCGGGATCTTATTGATCTCTTTGGCTAGCTGAGGCTCATACTTCGCGAGCCAGGTAAGCATCTTCTCCTCAGAGTTAAATTCAGTCATCGGATGGAATCTAGGATCCGCTACAACGCCGATACTTGTAAGCCCAGAGGATAACGGAATAAGCCAAACCCAATATCCCTCACCAAGAAGGTGGTTTGTGCTAAGCCATCGCTCGCCCTTTCTTCTAACATCGTTGTCCCAAGATCGGTTACTGCTCCAGTCATCCAAATCTACTTTGCACGGCGTTCTAAACCATACTGCATTAATATTGTGTTCAGATCTTTCAGCTAATTTTAATCTCTTTTTTATAGGGGAGCCTCTGCCGCTAGCATCAACAACCCATCGACTTGTTACGGTAGATTCAATCTCTGGCTCTGAATGTGTAATGAAGACCTTGTGTGGCGCATCTTCCGCTAACTCTACATCTCTAACACGGACGCTGCTTTCTACTCTTACTCCAAGGGCTCTCGCTCTATCGATTAAATAGTTTTCGAATATGCCACGATCGAGTTGGTAGGTCTTTGTCGATAGAAACTCCCTTGTTCCATATTCTGGCCTGTTTGTAATGTCTTCATTCGAGTGATCGGAAAAGAAGAAGCGCAGCCCAAACTTTCTAAGCTGTGCTGTATCAAGATGATCTTCACACTTAAGAACCTTTGAAAAATATCGAGCTGAGATTTCAACTGTAGATTCTCCGACCTTATGGGTGGCGATCGGATATGGAGTTTCACACTTTTCTACTACAAGGATCTTAATCTGTGGATTCTCGTTTTTTAACTGAATAGCTAGGGTAGATCCTGCTAGCCCGCTTCCAAGAATAACAACGTCTTGAGTCTCTAGTTCATTTAATTTCTGGTTAGTGTTTGACATCGTTTTAAGCTATCATCGTGGTGCTTTTCTTTCAAACCTCATATAAGGGGAGTTTGAAAATATCTGTTAATGAAGAGGAATCCTCCTCATTACGAGGTGCAGTATAAAATGTACAGCCGATTTTTTAGGAGTACTTATGAAATTTATTAAGTCATTGTTATCTATCTGTTTAGTAGCATTCTTAACTGTTGGATGCTCTAGAACTCAGGTGGTTTTAGAGCCAAGTTTTGAGGTTACATCTTCAAATCAAGACGTAATTAAGAGGGCTGTTCAGTCAGCTTTGGTATCTAGGGGTTGGAGTATTATCAATCAGGGGCGTGGAGTCGTCGAGGCTAAGTACGATAGAAGTGTAGGTCAGGTAGCAAGAATCGCTGTCCGTTATGTTGGTAACAAAGTCGATATAAGATTGATCAGCAGTGAAGGATTATTTGAAGAGAGAGATGAGAGCGGTTTAGTTGTTATTCACAAGAACGTTAATCGTTGGTTAAGACTCCTTGAGCGCGACATCCAGAAACAGGTTGTTGCATTCAATACCTTCTAAATAGGTATGTCGACTGACAGTAAGATTAATCAGACGCAGGTTAATCAAAATCAGGTAAATGAGGAGGCAATAGCTGATCTCGGATTTAAGGTTTCAAAAACCATATCCGAGGGCAGCTTTGTCTCCTTATTATTTTCTAAGCCTGTCTCTGATAAAGGACTGATAAAAGCAAAGGCAAGGATCGTTCGTCTAAAGGACGGAGATGCTCTTAGCACAGATCTAACTTACTCCAACCGTACTGAAACAAAGAACCACTCCTTCTACCAATTCGAAGAGTTTTTTAGATCTCTTGTTCCAGATGAATTTACCTCTGTGCGTTTATGTACGACGGGAAAGGATTGGGTATTTGATACTTCTCGGAAAGGAGCGCATCGTTTATACAGCGCTCCCTCAACAGTAAAGGAGCGTCCATCTACTTCGCATAACTCTGAAAGCTCAAGGTTAGTCCCCATTGATTCGGAGTATCTCCTTGCTCTTGGTATTACCAATCGAGAAGGAGATGTGAGAGTTAAAGGTGGTGATAAGTATCGTCAGATCGTCAAATTCATAGAGATTATAGATTCACTTCTTCCTGATAATATTGGTCATACATTTAGAGCTTTCGATCTTGGATGTGGCAAGGGATATCTAACCTTCGCTTTGGCGCAGCATTTCGCCATAGATCGCAAGTTGCAGGTGACGGTT
>CAZTER010000120.1:0-5868 GCA_964612045.1 uncultured Bdellovibrionales bacterium | reverse complement strand
AGAGCTCATGGCTTTCTTAACAGGGGAAAATGCCTCAGGGATTAAATTATCTCTCTCAGATAAAGATCACAAATTAGAGGTTCTTTCAAAATATTTGGAGAATGTATCAAAGCGTAGTGATCTCTTGGCAAGCAGAGCGCGAGTTGTGATGCAAGAAAAGTTACTCACTGCTTCGGAGCGTGAAAGATGGCCATCACTAGACCTACAAGGAAATGCTTACACATTGGATGATCCTGACAGGAATAGGGAGTGGGAGTTAGTTTTACAACTTTCTCTTCCGATCTTTACTGCTGGAGGATTTGATGCCCGAGTCGCTCAAAAGGCAGCTTCATTGCGTATTGCGCAATTAAACTCTCAAGAGCTTGAGCGAGAGATAGAGAAGGAGATTCGAGTTGCTTATACGAACCTAGTTTCTGTGAAGGATGAGATCTCAGCATTAAAGAATCTATATAGCGCCGCAGAAAAAAATTTAGCTGTTCAGCGCTCAGATTATAAAAACGGAATCGTTACAAATATCGATGTGTTGCAAGCGATTCGACAGCTACAAGATGCTGAACTTCGGTTAGTAAGAGCAGATCGAAGTTATTATTCAAATCTAAATCAACTTAAGGTTGCTTCTGGAGCTGTAGAAAGATGATTTTGTCTGAGATATCCATCCGTCGTCCTGTCTTCGCCTGGATGTTGATGTTGTCCCTTATAGTTTTTGGTGCAGTTAGTTTCACTCGTTTGGGAGTAAGTCAGTTACCAGACGTAGATTTTCCTATGCTCTCAATCGGTGTCAGGTGGGAAGGCGCAGCTCCTGAGGTTCTTGAATCTGAGATTGTAGATCGAATAGAGCAAGCAGTTATTTCAGTTGAGGGATTAAAAGAGCTTTCATCAACGATTCGTCAGGGACAAGCAACTGTATCTTTAGAGTTCGACATAGATCGTGATGTTGATTCAGCTCTACAAGAGGTCCAAGCAGCAATAAGTAGAGTAAGATTACCGATTGATGTTGAGCCCCCAACTATTAGAAAGGAAAATCCTGAAGACCAACCTATTATGTGGTTGGGTATCGCATCTAAATCTTTATCCCTAAGAGATTTAATCACCTTCGTTGAGCTAAATATAAAGGATCAATTTCAGATTATCCCTGGAGTCGGCGAGATCCTGTTAGGTGGGTATACAGATCGGAATCTCCGCGTTTGGGTCGATAATGAAAAGTTAAAAAAATATGAACTAACCATTCTTGATGTGAGAGATGCTCTTCAGCGCGGCAATCTTGAAGTAGCCTCTGGAACAATTGAGAACTCTCAACAGGAGATGAATGTCAGATTCATGGGAGAGGGTGGAACACCGGATGGAGTGGCTGATATCGTTATTCCTTCTCGTGGTGGCCGGCCAATCTATGGTGAGCCTATTAAAATAAAAGATATCGGACGAGTTGAGGATGGATTAGCAGACGTCCGAAGAATCTCCCGATTAAATGGTGAGCCTGGTATCGGAATAGGTATCAGAAAGCAGAGAGGTGCTAACTCAGTAGAGATTGGCCAACGGGTCAGAGAGAGAATGGCTGAGATTAGAAACTCACTGCCAGGTGATATTAAAATTGATGTTAACTTTGATACTACCGTATTCGTTGAAGAGTCAGTTGAAGAGAGTGAATTTACCCTAGTTCTATCTGCAATAGTTACAGCTTTTGTATGTTGGTTATTTCTTGGATCTCTTCGACCAACATTTAATATTCTATTGTCCATTCCTACCTCCATTATAGGAACCTTTACTGTTATCTATTTTCTCGGTTTTACACTAAATCTCTTTACTATTTTGGCTTTAGCCTTAGCGATTGGAATAGTTGTAGATGACGCGATTATGGTCCTTGAGAATATCTATCGTCACAACGCGATGGGTAAGGGCAGGGTTCAGGCTTCGCTGGATGGTGCACGAGAGATTACATTTGCTGCTACAGCAGCAACTCTCGCTGTAATTGCAATCTTTCTGCCAGTAGCTTTTATGACAGGGATAATCGGAAAGTTCTTCTTTCAGTTCGGTGTAACGATCTCTGTGGCGGTCGGGTTATCTTTGTTAGAGGCGATAACTCTTACCCCGATGCGTTGTTCTCAGATTATGGAAAGCGTAGAGACGAGGAGTTTCGTTGCTAGATTTATAGACCGAATGTTTAGTCGGATAGCCGGATTATATGCCTTGACCTTACGAGGTGCGCTTAAAATCAGATGGATAGTAGTTATCGTTTCAATTGCTGTATTCTATCTCTCTTTAGAGATGCTTCCATCTTTACGCAAGGAGTTTATCCCTCCACAAGATCAATCTGTTTTTATAGCTCGAATCGAAACACCGGTAGGATCCTCATTGCAACATACTGCTGATATGATGCGTGAGATAGAAACATTCTTTTTAGAGCGCAAAGATGTGCAGAGAGTTTTTTTAAGTGTTGGTGGATTCGGAGGTGGAGAGGTTAATACGGCCACAGCTTTTGTTAGCCTTGTTCCAAAAAATCAACGTACGCAATCTCAGTCTGAGATAATGCTTGAGTCTCGTAAGAAATTTTCAGGAAGAAGAGATCTTAAATTTGTTGTTCAAGATCTTTCAACTCGTGGACTTACACCACGACGAGGTTTTCCTATAGATCTGAATATTCGTGGTCCTGAGTGGGGTGTATTGGATCAAAGCGCTAATGAGATCGTTAGAAGAATTAACGAATCAGGCCTGGTTGCTGATGCTGATACTGATTACAGACTAGGGCAACCAGAGGTTCGCGTTTGGCCAGATCGTGAAGCTGCTGCTCGTTTAGGTGTTCCTATGGAATCAATCAGTAACACAATAGCGGCTGCCATCGGCGGAATTAGAGAGGGTAAGTTTACACAAGATGGTAGACGGTATGATGTTCGTTTACGTCTTGAAGAAAACGAGAGATCAAAGCCAGCGGATATAACAGATCTAACAATTAGGAATATTCATGGTGAGTTGATTCCAATTAATCAAGTCGTGAGGGTTGAGAATGTTCCTACATTACAAACTATTACGCGACGTAACAGAGAGCGATCTATCTCAGTTTATGCAAACCTAGCAGAAGGAGCATCTCAGGCAGAGGCGCTTCAAGTGGCGCAAAAGGTAGCAAAAGAAGTACTGCCACCAAATTATAGAGTCTTCTTAGGAGGTAGTGCGCAGACCTTCTCTGAATCCTTCGAGAGTTTGATATTTGTATTGTGGTTAGGTGTAGTAGTTGCCTACATGATCCTTGCTTCGCAGTTTAATAGTTTCCTACAACCTATAGTTGTTCTTTTATCTCTTCCATTTAGTTTGACTGGAGCTTTGTTGGCATTGCATCTAGCTGATCAATCAATAAATCTTTTCAGTATGATCGGAATAATTCTTTTAATGGGTATCGTTAAAAAGAATGCGATTTTATTGGTCGAGTTTGCAAATCATAAGATCGAAGTTGAAAAATTACCTCTTAAACAGGCGATTATTGAGGCATCGCCAGTTAGATTAAGACCGATCTTGATGACATCTTTGGCAACTATAGCAGCAGCGGTCCCTCCAGCTTTAGCCTTAGGCCCAGGTGCTGAAACTAGAATTCCAATGGCTATTACAATCGTTGGTGGTGTGATCGTCTCTACCTTCTTTACTTTATATCTAGTTCCTTGTGTTTATTACATATTTACACGGGAATCACGTCCAGTTAGCGAATCAGAGTTAAATTAAAAGTAGTATAAGTTTTTGAAATTTTGAATTTACTTGAGTTGATTGCTCAAGATCTCTATAGTCCGGGTGCCTCAGATCTCTTCGGGTAGCTGAGGCAAAATTCAAAATAAGGAACACAAACTATGAAGATAAAACTATCACTATTAGCGCTGTTCGCCGTGTTTATCTCGGTAAATATTGCTTCCGCAGATATCCTCTGTCAGAGAAAGAAAGAGAAAAATCCATCTCCATTCTCAGTCCCAAACTTGAGAATTGTAAATGGAACAAAATGCCCAGCAGGATTTCAGAAAGTAGGTAATCTCCTTAATGAAGGAGATATCTCCTCTCTTATTGAAACTCAGTTAACAACAAAACTCTCTACTTTGAACACTAAGGGAGACAAGGGTGATCAGGGAGCTCAAGGTGAGCAGGGATTACCTGGTGCAACAGGCGATACTGGCGCAACAGGAGAAACTGGTGCTACAGGATCAACAGGAGCTACTGGATTTGTAGATATTAATGCTTGTTACACAAATATAATCTCTAGAACTGGAAGTGGTGAAGAGACTCAGAAAGTTTACTGCGATGATCCAGAGAACGAGTATGTACAACACGTAGGATTCTCACTAAATGATGATCGTGCAGGTCCAGTACGTGAACTATTAGAGTTCAAAGATCAAAATGAAGTTGAGTATTCTCATCCAGTAGGAGCTTCAGTTCGTGCATATATCGGAGTAACTGGTATCGGAACATATACTTTGACAGTTCATCTTCTATGTTGCTCGGTTCCAAATGTTCCTGCGAAAACTCCGCCAGCACCTTAAGTGCATGGGTTGTCGTGATATAGCTATGAAAAGGGGGCGTTAAGCCCCTTTTTCATTATCAACACATAGTTCTTTATAAGTTTCTAATCACATTATTTTTTTAGAGGGTAGTTATCTTACATGGTGACTAATCACCATCTACCTGAGATAATGCGCAGGGCTAATATTCGGGAGTTAGATATGGTTTTTAATCAACCGTCTTTCCAGAATCCAGGATTAGGTACCTTGGTACCGGACTCTCTATCAGGGGCCTCTCTCTCTTCTTCTACGATACTATTTAACCGTCAACGTCATCAGACCCTACTACTGTACGGTGAAAGATTAGCTCAGGTGTTAATAGATAAAAGTTCTCAAGGAACTGGCTGCTTAGTAGAGTTTCAGCTTAATGGTAAGGATACATATGCAATTATTGGTGATAAAGGATTTTTGGGAATTGTAGATCGTTCTCAACATGTCATTCATGATCTTCAAATAGCAGAAGGTCCAGCTAAAGATAGATTATTAGATTTGTACGCTGAGTATAGGAGAGGTGGTTTCGAGATAGCGCCAGTTGATGGAGTTACCTCATTGGAGCCGCGCAGTAGTTTAAAAGTCTCTCAACTCTTAGAGAGCTTTGAAATTGAACGATCATTTAAAGATGCACTTTCTGGTGCATATACACCTAACATAACCTGCCGTAGGGAAGAGGGAACGGAAGGTCATTCTTTTGCTGATAGTTTATTTTCTCGAGTCTCTTCATCAAGTCCGCTTTCTGACCTTCTTTCTCTACGCTTAGGTCGCTTAGGAGCTATAATGCAGCTTGGAAGAGGAGAAGGCCGCCGAATCAACTGGAGGTCTACATTGCGAAAAGCGCAGATAGCTGGATTAATCTAAGAAGAGTATCAATTTTTCTCCTCTAGAACTTAATTTCATCAATCTTTGCTCCTGATATTAGGATTAATTTATTCTTTGATGTAGCACCACGATAGATCGAGATTTTACTCTTTGCGCAGTGAAGTCGTTTAGCTAAATCCTCAATTAAAGCTTGGTTTGCCTGACCATCTACTGGAGCTGCATTAACTCCCCATTTGAGACTAGTGCCGATTACTCCAAGAGGGCCAATTTTAGATGACTTTGTAGAGATACGGAGAGATATTATAACCCCATCTGGATGTGTACTTAGAAATGGCTCTGTCAAAGTTATCTCCATATAAAAGGTTACTTGGATCATTATGGCAAAAATTCAGAGGAAAATTAATTCCAAGATTGGAGATTTATACCTAATAGCATCTGAAAAAGGACTTCAGGGAGTTTTTTGGTCTAAGCAGCAAATGGAAAGTTATGATGAGCCAACATTCGAAGGTCAGGCTATTCTAGCTCA
>CAZTER010000119.1:0-5892 GCA_964612045.1 uncultured Bdellovibrionales bacterium | reverse complement strand
CTGATCAAAAAAAGATAAAAGTAATAACTGCTAAAGTTGACCTAACAGCAGTAGTTGAAACACCATATATAAATACTACGCCAGAAAATACTCCTGTAGTTAATACAACAGGGGCTGTATCTGAAACTCCGCTTGCTCAGGTATCTGTAACAGTAACAGCTTCAACAGATAGCGCCTCTGCTCCGATTCAACCTAAGGCTCAGGCAACACCTAAGTCATCACCTATTATGACAATTATTCAGGCTAAAAATGCTTATCGAGCAGGCCGCATATCGAAACCGTATTACAAGCAGATAGTAGAGAAGATCGAGGTCGAGTTTGATTCGAAAGTAAGAGATGCCAAATTAGCGTATAAGGCTGGAAAGTATACTAAAGCCCAGTATAAGGATCGTATTATCTTCCTTAAGCGTAGGTATATTGGTGAAGACTAACTAGTCATTTAGATTAAATTGATTAGTAGAATAAAGCTCGTATAGTACCGAAATGCTACAACTCAAGCATGAGCAACCTCCTCAGTTGATTTCTGCCATATTTCCAAAGATTGATCGCTCTCATGCGATTAGAATCTCTGCGTCATTAGCAAAGCTTACACTTTCAAGATGCACATTTGCTCACCACTTTGGAGAATGGGATGGAGATCCTGAACGCACGCAATGCTATGGTCAGCAAGCAGAGCGCTTAGATTGTGCACACAGCTCCTCTAGGATTGTATTACGTGCCGGATTTGTTTTTGTAAGAGATCTATTTTCGCTGCCACGGACAATCTCGAATCGCATACTTATTGCGATTGATTCTGCAGAGAGACGGTTAACTCTTCTTGATGGAGAGGCGATAGTTCGTGGATCTTATGGCGCTGTAGCAACCTCAAGCTACCTAAAAGCTTCGGAAAAAGAAGTTAGATTAAATTATATTAGAGATGAAAGATCCCTGGAGTTAGGAATATATCCGCCTATCGAACTATCAGATAATAAGAAAGAAGCAAAGCAAGAGGTTCTTAGGAAGCAAAGAGAGGCTACAGATATTCTTATTGGAATCAGAGACGTCCTGCAGAAAGCTTTAGCTCCGGTTATTGCAAGCTCAACTCCAGATCTACAACTAATAAAAGAAGAGCTAATTAAAGATTTAAAGAGCTTGTTCAAGCTAACAAAGAAAAATAGCTGATACTTAATTTATAAATTGCGACATTACCTAGGAATTAAAAGATAGGTAATGTCGCTGGCTGAATTAAACCAAAGAACTCGCTTCGTGCAAAAGTTCAGAAATATGAGCCAAATCCTTTCTTCTTTGGCTATCAATATTCTCCTCAGCCTTTGGAAGTGAAAGTTGTAGCTCTAATACGGCAGCTAGTGCAGGGGAGCTAAGCCTTGAATCCTTACTTTTTACTAGGTCATGAAGGAGGTTCACACTTGCAGTCGCGATTGATAGAGAAGGTGAAGGAGTTACCCATTCACTTCTAAAATAGACGGGGAATGTCATAACAAAACCAGGCTGGTAGTTAGCAGGCTTAAAGAACGTATCTACTCTGTGCAGATCTGTCTCCGTTAAACTTTTAAGTCTACTTATCACTTGTCGGATCGACTCTGCTGGAAGTTTGTCTGTTATTAAAGCGTTTTCAATATCGCTAGATTTTAAACTAGACAAAAGCTTATCGCTTACTCTTGTATCATCTGATAACTCACCAAGCATCCTTACTATGCCTAATCTTACAATCCCTACAATTTCTTTAGCTTGCCAACTGCCAAATTTAGTCTGGCTATTCGGCATGGCAATTTCAGCCTCTGTAATATTTGATAAGCGTACCAACATTTCAGAGGCCCAACTTGCGACATCACTACTATCCTTTACTAGCAAAGGAAGACCTAACGCTGCTCCTCTTGCTACATTTGGATGAGCAATTAGACGTGGAATGACGGAATGCAGAGCAGACTCAGCTCTGTCTCTAGTCTTCGCGGAAGATCCGGCATGAACGATCTGGCACAAGGAGTGAACTGAATTCTCAACTGCCACGTTTAGTGGATAATTTATATATTGAAGTTTAGATACTGAAATTTGCGCGTAAGTCTCTAAGAGATTTATTAAATGATTAGCTGTAGATTGATCAATTTCACCACTTAGGCAGGTAACTATTGATTGAAAATGTTCAGGTGATGGAATGTGGAACGACTCACGTCCAGAATTCAGGTCGATATCTTTATTAGCTTTCTTACCAAAGAGAGAAAGAATTCCGCCCGCTACCGCACTTAACTCTTGCACGGAATTAGGATCTTTAATTACAGATGTGCCAGATTCAAGATTACTTATTACATATTTATCAAAAACAGAGCTCGGCCCTCTAGGGATAATCCCTAATGTAAAATCGATGGAGGCCAAAACTCTTAATGCTCCGATTCTTGCTGGTGTATTGCAGAGAAGGTGAGCAGAGACCTCATTATGCCATTGCTGCAAAGTCCATCGAGCTCCTGAATTACAGAAGTGACGATCTACAATATCGCGAATAAATTGTTTAGAACGAAGATCTCCATTTCCTATTGCAGTTAGCTTATCTTCCACAGATAAATTAAGGACTGGTGGAGCATGTAAGTTTCTTAATCCAACAAGAGCCGCAAACATTGATAGTCCTCCAAAAAAAAGGGGGTTAAAACCTTTATCAATAGTTGACAAACCTAGTCAACAAAAGATCTGCAAAAGACTTTTAAAGATTATTAAACTTCAAATACTTATGATTTCTCTAACAAAAAATTAACTAAATTTGACTTCTTAGTCATCTATAAGGAATTTTGAGTCTTTAATTATATTCTCTAAATCTATATCTGAGTAAGATTCTAGTTCTAATAGCCGCTCGAACGGATCTCCTGAAAGGCCTAGGTAATGACAAAAAGCCAATTCTCCTTTGAACCCCTTAGATCTAAGAGCTTTGACAGCTTCTTTTACTTTATCTCCTCCAAGGTCTAACAAGCGCTTCATAGTAGTTAGGTGCCTATACGCATTCTGGGAAGTTACTGGTTGAGAATCACCATATATTTCAAAGATAAAACCATTAAAAACAAACTCAATGATAATGGGGTCGTTCTGTGCATTTAATTCAGCAAAATTAAACCCCTCGTATCTAGAAAAAGTTAGAGATAAATACTTTTTAAACTCATCTTTATCGGAATACTGACAGATAACATCGATGTCGCTCTCTGGAGTATCTAGGTCGATATTTATCGTACTGACGATTGCTGGATTATACTTTTTCAGGAGCTCAAGAATATTAAGTGACTCGATAGCTGAATATACAGCTTGCTGCCTTGCTGTTCCGTGCTTGAGATAAGAGATAGTTTGCCAGTTTATAGTCATAGCATCCAACTGTAGTAGGCTTGAAATAATCGAGCCGAGACTAAGCTATATCTCTAGTTAAAGAGAGATATAGTGGGATAATAAGGGTAATTTACAATAAAATAGATAATAATCTTGTATCCTTATATGTGTACATGGTACCGACATACTAGCATTTATACTTTAATCGGCTCTCTACAAGAACTATTATGTCGTCGGTAAATTATACATCAAAGATTGCAGTCGTTATCCCATCCTATCGTGTTAAGGCTCACATCCTTGATGTAATCCGAGAGATCCCTTCCTGCGTTTCAAAGATCTACGTAGTAGATGATTGTTGCCCAGACCGCTCAGGTGATTTTGTATCTGAACAATGTACAGATCCTAGGGTAGAAGTAGTACGCAACGCGACCAACATGGGTGTTGGTGGGGCCGTAATGGCCGGATACAAAGCAGCTATAGAGCAGGGGATGGAGATCTTAGTTAAGATCGATGGCGATGGGCAGATGGATCCGAAGCTCCTTCCAAGCTTTATAGAGCCGATAGCTAATGGCGAGGCTGACTATACAAAAGGTAATCGCTTTTTTAGCCTAGAACAGATCGGAGCAATGCCTGGAATAAGGATATTTGGAAATGCAGCTTTATCCTTTCTAACAAAGATCTCCTCTGGTTATTGGGACATATTTGATCCAACAAATGGATACACAGCTATCCATGCAGATGTAGCTAGGCAGATTCCTTTTCAGAAGATCAGTAGAAGATACTTCTTTGAAACGGACATACTCTTTAGATTAAACACACTTCGTGCGGTAGTTTTAGATATTCCAATGGATGCAAAGTATGCTGATGAGACCAGCAATCTAAAGATATCTAAAATTTTAGGGGAGTTTCTTCTAAAACACCTTAGAAACCTCTCTAAGAGGATCTTTTATAATTACTACCTAAGAGATCTCTCTCTTGCATCTTTTGAGCTTCCACTTGGAATCGTTCTAATTATATTTGGCGTTATCTTCGGTTCCATACGTTGGATCGGAGGACTCCAATCCGGAATTGCAAATCCAACTGGTACTATTATGTTGGCTGCAATTTCAATCCTTCTTGGAACTCAGATTATCCTTGCATTTATAGGGCATGACATAGCATCAGTTCCGCAAAAGCCTCTACATAAAAGGCTTAAAACTTTTAATCTGCTACATCGACAACCGTATAAGTAACTATAAACAAACAGTCTGCCTAAGTTGCTAGCTAAACTTTACTGATTAGCTTTCGCTAGTTCAGACTTAGCCCACGCTAGGTTGTTTTTTGCTAGCTGAAAATCAGGTTTAATTTCAATTGCTTTTTCAGCAGCAGCAATCGATTCGGACCAACGAGAAAGAGCTGAATAAGCAGCGCTCTTATTGTTGAATGCTTCTGCTGAGCTTGGATTAAGCGCAATTGCCTTATCAGCAGCTTCTATACACTCTAACATCCTTCCATGTCTAAAATAGCCAAGCGAAAGCATGATTAGATTATCTGCTGTTGGATTACTCGAGGCAGCTTGTTCTAGATTAGGAATATCATTTCGCTCACCTTCTTCTCCCTTCATTCGATATTCTAATGTCTGAGGATCGTCTGGAGTCTTTTGTAGCATCTCAGCTGTCATTGATTTAATCGTTGACCAATCTCTCTGTTCAAGAGCGATATCAAGTCTAAGATACCTAGCGATAAAATCCTCCGGCGCAAAAGTTAGTGATAGGTTAATATTCTTGATACTCTCAGCTAATCGGCCTTGGCGCTTTAACCATCTAGCATAATAGAAGTATGGTGAACCTAGCTTTGAGCCTAAGCTAATAGCTCTTTTAAATCTCTTCTCAGCCTCTACGTTATTTCCTATAGCTCCCTCTACGATTCCAATATTTATCTGTAATAGCGGATAGAAAGGGAGGGAAGGTTCAGCTCTATAGAAATAATCTCGAGCCACTGGATATTCTCCTTTAGCCATCTGAGTTAATCCATAGTTCATAAGAGCACGGCCATTGCCTGGACTTTTTTGCGCAGTGTCGTACCAGAGGGTTTCATCAGTACGCCAAACCTCATTTCTCATGATCGTTCCGTAACTATAGAACGGAAGTAAAGCTAACAAGATTGCTATGCATGCTCCACTTATTACCTTCCCGTGCTTAGAAGATAATAGGATTGAGGAAGTGAGTGCTAAGCGAATAGACCAACAAACTGAGAGAATCAGTCCGATAAAAGGGAAAAACATCCTATGATTATTGGTAACTTCTGCTAATGGAACTACTGTGGTCGGTATATTTGAGATAACAAACCAGAGTAAACCGAAAGAGATAGGTCGCAATATTAATGATTTAGAGCACCTAATCACTAAAAGAATAACTACTAGGTAGAAAGCAAATCCTAATAACGCACGAGGATCTGTGATGTCAGTAAAGAGAGATAGATCAGAATCAACACTCAACTGATCTGGTAGAAACAAATTACGAACATAAGATAGATGAACAAATGGCTGAGTAATAAGATAACGAGTAACTGAGACACCTCCTGGAGTAAAAGAGGTTGGTGTCATTACTGATT
>CAZTER010000118.1:0-5906 GCA_964612045.1 uncultured Bdellovibrionales bacterium | reverse complement strand
TGAAGAACCACACATATATTGCTACAGCTACTACTAGACCTATTATTGCCTCGCTCCAGTAGCTCTTTAGATTTCTGAGAGCGCGTCTTACTAAAGTATCTTCCTTTTTTTCAAAGAAAAAGTAATAGGCCTCTTCAAAAGCAAGATATCCAGCGAGTATTGCTGCCGTTACGAAAACATTCTCCTTCATCGTCATCTGCAAGCTAAAGGAGATAAAGCCTAGAGACCAGCGCCATCGTGCTGGCGCTGCTGTGCACCCGTATAAGAGAATCGCTAATGCAAATAACACAGGAATATCTTCTCGAATAAATCGAGAATAGTAGGAGAGTGTTGGAGAGAATGCTAAAGCTGCAATTAGACCTATGCATGCGGCATTCGATAACCATTTACGGAATAATAAAGGTAGGAATATTAAAAGAGATCCAAGAAGTGCAGTCAGAGTACGACCAGCTTCAGTTGTAGATCCTAGAGTGCTGTAAACTGCTCTGAGTGTGTTGTAGAGGAACGGTCCGTGTAACATCGGATCGTATTTGTAATATTGAATATCTGGCCAGTCATAAAAATAGCGTCCGTACATCATGTGTAAAGATTCATCATGGTGAACCGGTCTTTGGTCCAACATAATAAATCGTATGAACACTCCAGCTATTAAGATGGAGATTAATATAAAACGTTCTACTGTTCCGAAAGCGCTTGGCGCAAAAACCTTTGACGAGCTATTCATCTAAACCCTTTAATTTTAGGCTACCTACCCTGCACTTAAAGTTAAGGAGGGTAGGTAGAAGGCTAAGTTACTTGATCCAGGACTGAATCTTAGTGGCGATGGCGTTCGGGGTAAAGCCAAATTTTTCAGCTAAAACTTCACCTGGAGCAGAAGCGCCATAGTGATCTAATCCGATTGTCAGACCGTTACTTCCAGCAATTCTATGCCATCCATAGGTTGAGCCTGCCTCAATAGTGACGACCTTAGCTCCACTTGGAATTACAGATGCTCTATAATCGGCACTCTGCTCAAGGAAGAGCTCTAAGCAAGGCATAGAGACAATTCTAGCATTAATACCTGCGCCTGCTAGGATCTTTGCTGCTTCTACTGATAGTGCAACCTCAGAACCTGTAGCAACGATCACAAGATCTTTATTAGCTTCTCCGCTCAGAGTGTATCCTCCCTTTAGGGCATGATCCGGAGTCACAGAGCTGTCTCTGTCGAGTGGAGTTAGGTTCTGACGAGTAAAGACAAGTGTGCTTGGCTTTGATTTTCTATTTAGTGCTGCCCAGTAACACATCGCCACCTCTATTCCGTCGGCAGGGCGGTATAGGTGCATACTTGGGATAATTCGAATCGATTGAATCTGCTCAATAGGCTCATGAGTCGGTCCATCCTCGCCTACCCAGAAACTGTCATGAGTAAATATGAATATCGATTGAAGATGAGTTAGGGCTGCTAATCTCATCGGAGGTCTCATATAATCAGCAAATACTAAGAATGTGGCTGTGTATGGGATCCAGCTCTGCTGATAAGCTAATCCGTTAGCTATTGAACCCATAGCATGTTCACGCACACCATAGTGGATGTTCTTCCCACTGAAATCTTCGCTTGTTACATCACCACCATTCTTGATGTATGTCTTAGTTGATGGATCAAGATCCGCAGAACCACCTACAAAATATGGAATATGTTTGGATATAACCTGGATAGCCTGTCCAGATAGATTTCTGGTGGCATCCTTCTTCTTCTCTGCGAAACATTTCAATAGATCTTCCTTTAGAGCAGCAGGAATATCTCTTGATGTTTGAGCTTTTAGTTGAGCTGCTTTTTCAGGATTGCTTGCTTCCCATCCTTTGAACTTACTCATCCATTCCGAACGAGCTTTTTCGGCCTCTTCAACTCTTGCTGCACAGAATGACTTCACATCATCAGGGACTAAGAAGTGAGCATCTTCAGGCCATCCAAGAGCTTTCTTGGTTGCTGCAACCTCATCTTTGCCTAGTGGAGCGCCATGGGCTTCGTGTGTATTCGCTTTGTTTGGGCTGCCTTTTCCTAGAAGAGTTCTTGCGCAGATTAGGCTTGGTTTGCCTTTTTGCTGGAGAGCCTTTTCGATGCAAGTATTAATTGCTTGTATGTCATGACCATCACAGCTTTGAACAAACCAATTATAACCCTCGAACCGTTTTGGTACTGATTCAGAGAAGCAGACATCGGTGTGACCAGCTAGAGAGATTAAGTTGTCATCGTAGATATAAATTAAGTTATCCAATCCAAGATGTCCTGCGAGCGAGGCCGCTTCTGCATGAACACCCTCCATGAGATCTCCATCACTGACAATTCCGAAGGTGCGATAGTTAAAGAGATCTTCTCCATATCTAGCTGCTAGCATCTTGCCGGAGAGAGCTACGCCAACACCATTGGCAAATCCCTGACCTAGTGGACCAGTAGTAGTCTCTACTCCTGGAGTCATTCCCCATTCTGGATGTCCTGGAGTCTTACTGTCCCATTGTCTGAATGATTGTAGTTGAGAGATCGGGAGATCGTATCCGAAGAGGTGAAGTAGGGAGTACACCAACATTGAGCCATGTCCAGCAGAGAGGATAAAGCGGTCTCTATTAGCCCAACTTACATCTTTAGGAGAAAAGCGCATGTGTTGCGCCCATAGAACCGCAGCATAATCTGCTGCACCAAGAGGAAGGCCAGGATGTCCAGAATTAGCTTTTTCAACACCGTCGATTGAGAGTGTTCTGATAGTTGTCGCGAGTTTATTAAGCGATTTCAAGTCGAGAGACATGCTTCCTCCAGAGTTTAATTTATGAGTGTTCAATACCATCATCAGCCGCGAAGGCAAACGGTATTACACTCAAAAAAAGTTAAAAATTAGTAATAAATAACAGCTTATTAAGCAATAAATCTGAATTTTGGTCGTTTATTTTGCCAAGTGCCACGATTGCTTTGCCGATCAGCATTTTATCTATCGGTTTTTATCGATTGCTACTTATCGATTGGTATATTGGCAGATGCAGAGCTGGTGCTTGTCCTTAAACTCGCCACTTAATCGAACACCCAAATGGGTGTGTGTATGGTGGATTGAGTGGCTCTCCGCTAGCTAGCTGTGTAACGGCATTTTTTAGGTAGTTTATCGTAACTGAGCTTGGATCTCGTGGGCTGTCATTGACTGTCCCGTGGTATACGAGGATTCCATCTTTATCGAATAAATAGCACTCAGGGGTGCACTGGGCATCAAATAACTTTGCTACATCCTGAGTTTCATCCCATAGGTATGGACAGGGGAGATTTAATCGCGAGTGCTTCTCCTGCATTTTTTCATAGCTATCTTCAGGATATTGAGTCGGATCATTCGAGCTAATTAATGCGACACCTAGTCCAGAGCTAGCTGCTAAAGTTAGATTCTCTACCATCATGTCGTCACTCCCCTTTACATATGGGCAGTGGTTGCATGTAAAAACTATCAGTGTGCCAACTCTTCCTTTTAGATCTGAATCTCCGATTAAGGATCCGTCAGTTGCTAGTAATTTAAAATTAGGAAGGGCGCTGCCGAGGGGAAATTTTGAGCTTGGAGACTCTCTATTTATAAGTACCATAAAACCTCCTAATTAAGTGACCAGTCACTTATCTTAAATCATTTTTACTGAGCTACTCATTGTCGCATTACTTAAAGCAACATTACTTAAAGTAATATTGGCTAAGCAGTATGCTGCTTAATGGTAGTCACGCTATATCGGCTTCTATCTTGTAACATATCATTCAGTAAATAGATCTGCCACTCTAGTTGCTGTGTTCTCTATCTCCGCACTAAGCAAAGATTCATCGTATTTTATTCCTTGTTTGTTTCTAGGATGTGACAATTAATTCACTTCAACAAGAAGTCGAATGTTGTATAAACAATATTCTATTTAAGAATTTCTCTGATTATAATTTTTTATGCGCACCATCGCATAAAAATCCGTTTTGGCTATGTTTGCAGGCACACCAAGCGATCCTAGTTTTTTCTGTAACTGTATACTCGACAGGGGAGAATGAAGTGCCTTTGTGTGAGCCATCACAGAATGGTTGAGACTGAGACCTTCCGCATGAGCACCAATAGTAAGTTCCAGGCTCCATCTCTAAAGGGATAGATTTTTTTTGAGCTATAACCGGTTGATCACTCACAATCACTCCAGAGACAAAAACTACTTAAAATAAATTAACTAACTACGAAAGTTTCTTGAGTGCTCCTTAAGGAAGTTCTCTACCTCTAAGGCAAACTCTTTTGGATATTCGATCATTGGAGCATGTCCACATTTCTTGAATACAACCAATTTGGAGTTCGGTAGTTCTTTGTGGAATGTTTCAGCAACATCCATAGTGGTTATCAAGTCATCTTCGCCCCAGATTAGTAGAACTGGAACCTTAATTGTCTTGAGAAGTGATTTTAGGTTATCTTTTTTAGCACTTCTTGCGGCATGAATTAAATTCAATACACGCATCCTTCCAGAAAGAGCCTGAAAGATCTCCTCTACGGCGGCATCTGTTACATACTGCTGATCATAGAAAACTCGAGACATACTCTCTTTGATGTACTTTCTATCTGGTCGTACTGGTAGGGCATCAACAGTATGCTCATATAATCCAGAGGTTCCAGTTAAGACCATGCAATCAACAAGTTGAGGAGAGGCTAGGTACAATCTTAGAGCAACATGTCCGCCAAGCGAATTGCCGCAAAGGGCTGCAGGTCCAAGACCTCTCTGTCTTATAAAATACTCAGTTAGTGCTGCTAATGCCTTAACTTTAACCTCAGAGCGGTGTGCTGTAAGTATTGGCATCTGAAGAGCGATAGGTTTGCAGAACTTCTCCATTTCAGGGAAGGTGCTATTCCAGTTTGAAAGAGCTCCAAGAAGCCCATGAAGAAGGATTAATTCTTTGCCATCTTGGCCTTGTCTTCCCTCGGTAGAGTTGATTGTTGGACCTGCTGCGTTTTTAAGCCAGATAGGGTCACAACTACCAACCCGATCAGCGGTCTTTCTTACTTCTTCTAATACAGGGTTAGTCATTCAATATCTCTTCTTGTTCTTGGCATCTATTGCTTAGTTGGATTAAACCAAGATTTTAAACAATATCAACAAGTTATAATTGTAGAAAATTAATTAAAACGTTAAACGCCTAATTTAATAAGCTGGAATTAGTTCTAGTTCAAGTCTCCTTAATAGAAACGAGGTTCCTTAAGCCGGAATGGCTAGAGATTCGACACATAAATGGTCAATCTCCTGCTCCTTGGCTTTCATAGTATGGATCCTAATAGACATGCCATCGGGTAAATTTAACTCAAGCGCGGCAGCCTTATCCTCGCTTGGGATAGGAATTAGCTTAAGTCCCCAAATCCCTCTTCTTACTAGGATTGCTTCGACCATTGATCGACTCAGAAGATGAGCTTTTAGTTTTGCGCTCTCTATAAAGCCCTTTAACAGGTTTTCTTGATGGCTATGGTGACTGGTAGGTTGATCCTGATCTTGCCACCCCAACTTTAATGTCTCCAACTTAATGACAGATTGGTCTGATGTATCATTAGGAAGTCGAACTGCTTTCAATGTCGCGCGACCTTCATGGATTCTAGGCATGTTGAATTGATCTCGCCAGATAAGTGCCATAACTCCTGATGGATTAATCTCATTCTGTAGTTTGATCCTTCCATCTGATCGATCAAGGTCGAATATTAAGTGGGCGTGTTTAAGATCTTCTCCTACCTTGAGAGTTGGATTTCTTTCCTCATGCCAAGCTACTCTTAGGATATCATAGAGAGCTAGTATCGTTGCAGCATCAACAACTCCGCTCTCTAGTAATTGATATTTACGTTGGAAGGCAGAGAGGGAGAAGCTTTCTCCAAGATTTATCCCAAGTTTTAGTAAAGCTAGTGATATCG
>CAZTER010000117.1:0-5935 GCA_964612045.1 uncultured Bdellovibrionales bacterium | reverse complement strand
CCTCCCCAAACCGTAACAGCTTTCTTGACCACTCTTAAGCGATATTCAGGGTGCCATCCCCCTTTTCTCCACCACTTGTTTAAAAAGAAGACAACTCGATTGATCTCGAATCCGGCCATATTTGAATGGGCAGAGGTAATTTGATCAACTATCTCTTTCTGCAGTTCCTCACTGACTTCTTCATCCGCATCAACGTTAATAACCCAATCCCCTGTGCATTGGGACAATCCGAAGGCCTTCTGTCGTACAAAGCCCTCCCAGGGATGGAAAATGACTCTATCTGTAAAATCTTTACAGATCTCTAAGGTGCGGTCCATTGATCCGCTATCTATAACTACTATTTCATCACACCAGGTAAGGGCAGATAGGCACCTACGGATATTCCTCTCCTCATTAAAGCAGACCACAAAGGCCGATATCTTTGGTCGCGAGGGGGATGATAAAAGACTATGGGTAGTCTTGCTGTCTGGCTGATTCATGTTAAATTACCGCACCTAAGGACAAACGCATTATGAATATACTCGGAATCTCGGCTTTTTACCATGATAGTGCAGCTTGCTTAGTTCGCGATGGAGAGATCGTTGCAGCAGCTCAAGAAGAGCGGTTTACTCGGCGTAAACATGATTTTGAATTTCCTAAAAATGCAGTCAATTTTTGTTTGGCTAATCAAGGTCTAACAGTAGATCAGATAGATTATGTAGCTTTTTATGATAAACCGCTTCTCAAGTTTGAACGGCTTCTAGAAACCTATCTAGCAACAGCTCCACATGGATTTGCTTCTTATGCGAAGGCAATTCCGATGTGGTTAAAGCAAAAACTTTGGATCCCAGACGTTATAAAGCGTGAAATGAAGTATGATGGTGAGGTTCTCTTTACAGAGCACCATCAAAGCCATGCAGGCAGCGCGTTCTTCCCATCTCCATTTCAAAAGGCAGCAATATTAACTATTGATGGTGTTGGTGAATGGACCACTAATAGCTTAGGGCTAGGAGAGGGAAATAACCTTACCTTGTTCAAAGAGTTGAAATTTCCTCACTCTTTAGGGCTTCTTTATTCAGCAATGACCTACTTCACTGGATTCAAAGTAAATTCTGGTGAATACAAGGTAATGGGATTGGCTCCATATGGTCAGCCTAAATACGTCCAAGCAATATATGATAATTTAGTTGATCTTAAAGCTGATGGCTCTTACCATTTAAATTTAGAATTTTTTGATTTTATGGGTGGTCTTAAGATGACTACCGATAAATTTGATTCAATCTTTGATGGCCCGCGTCGCGAACCTGAGTCGCCTCTTACTCAAAGAGAGATGGATCTCGCAGCTTCAGTTCAAGTTGTAACTGAAGAGGTCATGATGAGGCAGGCGCAATACTTACATGCACAAACTGGTTGTGAAAACCTCTGTATGGCAGGTGGTGTTGCGTTAAATTGCGTAGGAAATGGAAAGATCCTTAAAAATGGTCCATTTAAGAATGTTTGGATTCAACCAGCTTCTGGAGATGCTGGTGGTGCTTTAGGTGCGGCGTTGTGTGCTTGGTACGGATATCTTGGCAAAGAGAGAGTTGTTGATGGCAAGCGAGACCTTCAAAAAGGCTCACTACTAGGGCCAAACTACTCAGAGCAGGAGATTGAGCAGGAGTTAATCAATCTTGGTGCTAAGTATAGAAAAGTTGATAATGCAAAGATCTTTGAAGAGGTCGCAGATATATTAGCTTCTGAGAAGGTTGTTGGTTGGTTCTATGGACGTATGGAGTTCGGACCAAGAGCCTTGGGAGCGAGAAGTATCATCGGAGATGCTCGATCAACTAAGATGCAATCTGTAATGAATCTGAAGATTAAGTTCCGTGAATCATTTAGACCTTTTGCTCCTGCAGTTTTGCGCGAGAGAGTCTCTGATTATTTTGATATAGATGCAGATTCTCCTTACATGTTGATTGTTGCTCCCGTGGCAGAGACGAGAAGAATTGAAATGACTGATCAACAGAAGCAGTTATTTGGAATTGAGAAGTTGAACGTTCCTAGGTCAGATATTCCAGCGGTAACTCATGTTGATTATTCAGCAAGAATTCAAACAGTGAGTGAACATAATAACGAGGGATTTTATAAGTTAATATCAGCTTTTTATAAGAAGACTGGATGTCCTGTAATTGTAAATACCAGCTTTAATGTGCGTGGAGAGCCGATTGTTTGTTATCCAAAAGATGCATATACGTGCTTCATGCGAACTGAGATGGATGCATTAGTAATCAATAATTTCATCATGCTTAAGGAAGATCAGCCTAAGTGGGAAGATAAAGAAGATTGGCGTAATACCTTTGAGTTGGATTAAGGAAAGTTATGGCAAAGTCTAAGAAATCAGAAGCTGGAATAGAGCCAACTAGAAAAGAGAGAGAGATGAGTCGCCTTGCGATCGTCTCAGGTAAAATTGAAGCTGGAAAGGATCCTCTCGCAGAAGAGTTTTATGGAAAGCCTGTAAGACAGCATGTCCTTGAGTTCGGTGCGTTGATCCCAACAGTAGTCGGTATCATTGCTTTTGTTCAGGCCTATTCTCATCACAGAATAGGTCTCGCTATCTGCTTATTAATCGGCATGGTGGTTTTTTATCTTCTTGGCAGATTTTCCCCTAGAATATTAGCTCCATTATGGTCTTATTGGATGACTTTTGCTGAGTATCTAGGATTGGTCGTTAATTTCTTGATCCTTTCTGTGGTGTGGTATTTGGTAGTTGTTCCATTAGCTTTATTGTTAAAAGCAATTGGGAAAAGAACTATCGATATCTCGTATAAAGATGGAAGAAACAGCTATTGGCTTGAATGTAATCAGAAGCGAGCTGATTTTAAATTAATGGAACGTCAGTTCTAACGATCATTAAATAGATTTTTATTGGATCTCCTTCAGAGTGTAGTAATACTATAAGGTCTATGAGTAGGACTAAAGGGAATCTTGCATTTGATCATGCCACTAAAAGCTTAGATATCTTGGCTAATCGCCATCGTCTAGTAATTCTAAATTTACTTGAAAAACGGGATTATTCCCCTGAAGAATTGGCAATTGAATGTCGTCTTGACCTTAGTTCAGTATCACAACACCTCTCCTTACTTCAGAGGAGTGGTTTTATTACAAACTTTGGCGAAGGCAACTCCATTCGATTTAAAGTTAAAGAGCAGCGAATTAATGAACTTCTTAAATCTATGCAGAAAAAATCATTAGGGTGAAAATATGGATATAAAAGAGGTATCACCTCAGGAAGCTATTCATTTACTTGGTTCAGGATGGAGTTTGATAGATGTTCGGACACCAGCAGAATTTTCCGCAGTTCATGCAGAGGGTGCGATAAATATTCCCTTGGATCAACTTGATGAAGGAAAGCTTGCAGAGCTTGGTGTAGAGCGGAAGCAACTTGTTGTTATCTGTCAAAGTGGTGGCCGTAGCCGAAAGGGTTGTGAGATCTTATCTAAGATTCCTGATTGCGAAGCTGTCTCAGTAAAGGGAGGAACAACAGCTTGGGTTGCTCAAGGGTTGTCGTCTAAACAAGGAAGAGGAGTTATCTCAATTGAGCGGCAGGTAAGAATCGCTGCTGGTGCTATAGTTTTAATCTCAGTTCTGCTTGGATTTGCACTTTGTAAGCTATTCTTTGTAATCCCTGGTTTGGTAGGCGCAGGATTAATTTTTGCTGGAATAACTGATTTTTGTGGAATGGGGATACTCTTATCCAAGATGCCTTGGAACCAGCGCTAGTTTTATAGTTAATTTGTCTTGGCTATAAATTATTTACTAATTTAGAGAGAGCGCTCACTTCTATCGGTGTTACTGGTGGTAAAAATTTCGAAGCCTTTAATGCTGTAGAAAGTAAACCTTCAAATTTTTCTCTAGGAATCTCTTCAAATCCAAGTTTAGCCAAGAATGGATTCATAACCTGAGCATCAAGCCATTTAATCCCTTGTTGATGAAGAGTTTGAGCTAACGCAAACACGCAGACTTTTGATGCCTCACTTTCTATATGAAACATTGATTCGGCAGCAAACATTCCGCCGATTGATATTCCATATAATCCACCAATTAATGTTGATTCATTATAACACTCGACAGAATGAGAGACTCCCATTCTGTGTAACTCAGAATAAGCTTTGACAATTGCTGGAGTTATCCATGTTCCTGTTGGTTTTCCTTTGCCTCCACGTGTTGCGCATAATTGAATTACTGATTCAAAATTAGTGTTAAAGCGCACTTGCCACTTAACCTTTTTGATCTCCCTAATAAAAGAACGTGAGGTGTGAAAGGAATCTGTTTTAAGGATGCACCTATTTGGAGGAGCAAACCAAGCTAAGACTTTACGGTTCAATGGCCATGGAAATATCCCGTTGCTATATGCATCGAGTAAAACCTCCGTATATAAACCACCCCCCAGAACCAATAGACCATCTTCATCTGCGTGATCTGTTGAGGGAAATATCTTAGACCCCATAAACTAGCAGGATAACATAGCCGATATACCCTAGGAAAAGGTTTGTGCGAATCTGCCGATCAGTTACAATATAGTTTAGGTCTAAACAAACTTTGTAATATTAATTCCAGAACAAAGTTCATATGTCACGTACTAGAAGAGATGTAGAGGGAGGAACGTCAGTCATTGAACGGGTAAATACCCGAGTGCCCCGTAATTATCATGTAATTCTTCTAAACGATGATTATACCACTATGGAGTTTGTTGTTTCAGTTCTAGAAAGAGTGTTCAAAAAGACTCCAGCTGAATCAATGCAGTTGATGTTGCGTATTCATAGAATGGGTAGTGCTGTTGCTGGAGTTTATACTAGAGAGGTAGCTGAGGCTAAGGTTGAGCAGGTTCACTCAATGGCACAATCAGCTGGTTATCCTCTTCGATGTACAATGGAGGAATCATGACCGAGCTAAGAGCAAGATTTGATGCTGATGTTGGACTGCTGCTTGAGGCAGCGGCACGAGAAGCTCAGACTCGAAAGCATGAGCTCCTCTCTGCTGAGCATTTACTCTTTGCAATGATCTTCAATGATTCAATCCTAGATATATTAAATGGATGTGATGTTGAGCAAGGAGCTGTGCGTAAAGACCTAGAAGATTTTTTTGCACGACTTTCAGAGCAAGATCCACCATCATTAGATCAAACAGAGATCGAAATTATTCAAACTCCTGCTCTTCGTCGAGTACTACATAGAGCACTAACTCAGGTAATTTCCTCAGGGAATGAGATCGTCTCTCCTAAGGATCTGCTTGTAGCAATCTATGGAGAGGAAGAAAGTGTAGCTCGACATGTTCTTGAGAAAAATGGATTATCAAGGCTCTCGCTTTTAGAGCACATTTCACATGGAGCTAATCTAAATTCAGAGGATGATGAGCTTCCTCTTGATGAGCCAGATTCTAATTTCGATTCTGATGAAGATGAAGAATATAATGGGTCTGAAGGATCCAATAATTCTCGTTCTTTTCTAGGTAGATTTGCTGATAATCTTACAGAGAAAGCTAGGAAGGGGGAATTAGATCCAGTAATTGGAAGAGACGCTGAATTAAAGAGAGCTTTAAGAGTTTTAGCTAGGAGACAGAAGAATAATCCTCTTTTTCTAGGAGAGCCTGGTGTAGGAAAATCTGCGATGGCTAATGCTATCGCTCAAGCTCTGATAAGCGGAGATGTGCCGGAAGCTTTACATGGATCTGAACTATTTTCTATTCAAATTGGAGACTTGATAGCTGGAACTAAATTCAGAGGTGAGTTTGAAGAGCGCTTAAAACGAGTCATAGCAGAGGTTATTCGCTTAAAAAAAGCAATTATATTTATTGATGAGATTCATACAATAGTCGGAGCAGGAGCTACTGGAGGAGGTTCTTTAGATGCAGCAAATCTCTTGAAGCCAGTTCTATCTAGCGGAACATTAAGATGCATTGGTAGTACTACACATGAAGA
>CAZTER010000116.1:0-5938 GCA_964612045.1 uncultured Bdellovibrionales bacterium | reverse complement strand
GGAAAGAGAGTTTCATTTTTATGGCTTGTTTCAGAGTATGTAGCTCTATAAAAGTCGACAGCTTCGCTAATTATCTTCTCTGAGCCATTCTGTATTAAAGAATACATAGACTGATTAAGAGGCAATCCTCCAGTAGAGATCTTCAACATAGTCTCTCGATCTGGCATCGACTCACAATACTTTCCTGCAACTGTGGTCAGGGCATGTAATATCGCTGGCTGGGTGTCACAAATCGTGCCATCAAAATCAATCATTAAAAGGGAGTATTTCATAATTTAAACCGGTAAATTTGTAAGTTTATAATAGTTGAAAATTTAATTCATGAATAGGGCACTCAACTATTAATTTAAGATTATATATAGAGATAAAATTTATTCCGCAGCATAATTACCAGGCAGCCTTATGATTCTAATAATGGCTTATGATGTTTAGTGAACAATAGGAGAAAATATGTTCGGAAATTTTAATCTCAGTGCACCTAATCGAGCATTGTCAGTTGGTATAGTTTTAGCTACTGCTGCACTTTCTTTGGCTCCATCGTTTGTAAAAGCTGATCGCTTGGATGATATGATATCACCGATTTCTCATCCAGTTAACTTTGAAGATCCTCGACAAAGCACCGAATTACGACCAATTTATGCATATCATGAACTCGATGATGACTTTGTAACTGGTGGTGGTAACGTTCAGATCTATGCTCTACAAGCAAGATTTCAAGTAAGCGATGATCTTTCTATCATCGCAACTAAGGATGGTTATGTAGACTTAAATTCCAAGTCGACAGTCGCAAAAGATGAAGGGTTTGCGAATATTGCAGCAGGTGTAAAATATTCTTTCTTTAAAGATGAGTCATCGATTATTTCTGGTGGATTAAGATATGAAATTCCAGTCGGAGAAAAAGAAGTATTGCAAGGAGAAGGAGATGGAGTTTTTAATCCATTTGTAAGTGCAGCTGTTGCAATAGATAATATAAATCTGATGGCAGGTACTGGCTTTAGAATTCCTATCGATAATGAGGATAGCTCTTTCTATGATCTTGACCTACATGCATCTTATAAACTTGGTAGTTTTTATCCTCTAGTTGAACTTGGCGTTATTCACGTTATCGATGGTGGTGAGAGATTACCAATTGCAGATGAAGGCGAGGATTTCTTTAATTTAGGTTCTAGTGATTCGGATGGTGAGACTTTAGTGACGATGGCAGTCGGTGCTAGGTACAGAATTACTGATGATATTGATGTTGGTGCCGCTTGGGAGTTCCCTCTTAATGAAGGACCAGGTACCAGGATATTGGATAACCGCGTAACAGTTGATCTAATCTATCGTTTCTGTCCATGCGCTATTTTTGGATAATACTAGACTTAAAGATTATTCAGAGAAAAAAGGAGGGGTTAACCCTCCTTTTTTGTTAGATATTTATCTTTAAATGGTGAGTAAAACGGTTAATTTATTGATATCAAGATAAATCTATAACTCTCCGACCCTATATTTGATGGATTAGGAGTTATCTCCACAGATGGAGGCAGTTATGAGTATCAACCGTTCTAGTGATAAAAATCCGGTAGTTCTTTTGGTCGATGATGATCCAGATCAGTTGATGCTACTTCAGATGCTTCTAGAGGATGAGAACGTTGATGTAATTACATCTCAAAGTGCTCGCGAAGGATTGGAGATTGTTAAGGGCCGACCTGTTGATATTGTTGTTTCTGATGTCGCAATGCCAGGAATGACAGGAATTGAGCTAGCTCGCGGAATTAGATCCATGAAAGATAAAGGTTCAATGCCTGTACTTTTAATCTCAGCGGGTAAAGAACATATTGATTTTCACTCAATCGATTTTAGAGCTGATGGATTCTTTCTTAAGAAAAGCTTGAAATCTACCTTGGTGCCTAAGTTAAGAGAGTTAGTGTCAGAGTAAATCTCGAGAATTGAATAATACTAGGATAGTAGAATGAGCATACTACTTCGCTGTATTAAGAACCTTAGGGTATATATCCTCCCTATTAGTAGACTTGAATCTTAGGTTTTAGATATTTTTTGCCTCTGGGGGTTTTGTGGCTAGTACAGTTCAGACAAAAGAACCAGCAAAGCAGCAGGTTGAGCCCACTAAAGAACAACCCAAAATGCCAAGAGCTGCTCCTCCGCGCGAGGCTGTCTCCTTAGTAGATAAAGCTAATGAAAATAAACAAGCACAAGCTAAGCAAAAAAGTGAAACAGAAAGTTATAAGGTAAAAAAAGGGGATACATTATTTGAAATTGCTGAGGCGCATAAAATTTCAGTTGATAAGCTAAAAGATTTAAATCCTGAATTAAAAGGCAAGGAAAGACAACTTAGCATAGGTCAGGAGATTAAAGTTCCAGCAAAAAAAGCTCCAGAATCCCCTCCGAAAGTAACAGCTCAAACAGAGAAGAAGCCTTCGAGTACGGAAGAAGAAGGTAAAGCTAAACAGAATACCTTTGTTGAACTAAAGAAGGGAGAAACGCTCGGATTACTTGCCAAGAGAGCGGGTTGCTCGCTTGATGAGATTTATAGGTTAAACCCATCTCTAAAGGGAAAAGAAAATACTCTGCAAATAGGACAAAAGATCTCTGTTCCAGGTGAAAAGACAGAGCTTGATTCTAGAAACAACGCTCCATTTAATATGGAGAAAGCAAAATCATTTTTTTCAGAGCCTGCTGGCCCAGAGCTTGAGCGTAGGATTAATGAATTACAACAGGCCCTAAAAGACGTTGGACTTGGAGAACCAAAGTATCTACGCTATGCGCTAGCAACTATTCATGCAGAGCATTCGGGTAAATTCTCAACACAGCAAGAGATCCCACGAAATAAAGATAAGCCATTCCACGAGTATGATGGAAGAAAAGATTTAGGAAATACCGAGCCTGGTGATGGTGCGAGATTCTGTGGAAGAGGATACGTTCAGATCACTGGAAGATGGAACTATACTCATTATGCAAAATTAACTGGGATTCCATTTGATAAAGATCCGGGTTTAGCCATGGAGACAAAGAACGCAGCGGCTATTATGGCGAGTTTTATGAAGGAAAATGTTCGACAGATTAGTAGTGCAATAGCTCGTCGTGATGTTGAAGATATGCGTCGCGTAATAAATCCAAAACTGAATGGATTAGGTCGATTTAGAGAAGCGTATACTCATTTTTCTTAGATTTATCTTTTATATCGTTTTATTTAGTCACTATTTCTGACTAATCCATCGCTCAGGAGTTTCTTCCTTATCTAATAACATACCAGCTTCGGTCTCTCTGCGAATTACCAAGCCTGGAAGTTTTTTACCATCAGCATAAACATAACGTTTCATTACTTCAGCAGTTCTAGTCATATTGCCCTTATCAACTGCTCCGGCTAGTGATGAAGATGTCATCCATCCACCACCTAAGTTGAAGTGAAATGAAACCAAAGCATCAAATACCTTTTGAGGTAAATCAGAGCCAAATCTATTTTGAATTGCTACTGAACTTTCAGCCAAATCTCTACGTAAAAAGCGCTCTGCTTCAGCTTTATCAGTAGTTTGTCCCCATCTTACACCACGAGTGTGGCCATGACCTATGGTGAGTGTTCCACCAGGACAAAGCTTTGCTCTAGGATAGAATCCCTCAAATCCTTTAACGGTACCTACAAGAGATTCACTATGAGTTCTTAGATCTATACCAAGTTCACTGAGAACTCCCATAGTTATCTTTCCATTTGCTTTAAGTCCATGCTCACTCCGCCATGCACTTACCGCCGCAATAGTTTTTTGGTCTATTATTCCACTGGCTTTATCTTCATTTGGTTTATAGTAGCCAAGTTCCATTAACTTACTTTGGAGCTCATTTACTAATGTCCCTCGCATACCCTGAGTTAGTGCCACTGGAGTTTGCTCGATCTGTTGTGTAATAGGGGTAGTTTTCTCAATTAACTTCTTAAGTGTTGCCTGATCTGCTACTCCAGTTTGCGTTAATGAATTATCCTGTTGAAATTTTGTTAGAGCAGCTTGCAGGGTAGTCGGATCTGTTAAATCTTCCTTTACACCTAGAATCTTAAGATGATTAGCAGCAACACGCTTTAGAGCATCTTCAACGCCTAAAAGCTTCAATACTGTTGGAGTTATCCCGCCTTCTGGTGGAAGGCCGCATGAAACTCTGAATGCGGACACAGCAGAACCTGTTTTTCCACCATAGTCACCATCTGGTCCACTTCTTCCAACAGAAAATCCACTTTTTATTAGAGCTTTTTGGATCTCTTCAACAATTATACCTGATTCTCCAGAGGCTATTACCGCAGTTTCACCTTTATCTTGAGCTCGTATTGCAGCTGCTTTTTCTTGGATTCGAGTCTGCGCTTGTTGGTCTAGTTTTCCATCTTGCACCAATCCCTCTCTAGACTCGAATGTTCTTAGTCCAGAGGCAGTGCCATTCCCAAAAGATCTATCAACTTTAGTTCTGACTCCGTTAGCATTGAGGTCTTTCTGTAACTGTTCAACTAGAGCTCCTCTAGAGCCAACTTGTGCAAGAATATCTTTTTGCTGTGATAAGCGGTCGGAGCCAGGAAGTTGCGAAGCGTCAGCACTAGATGCCGTCGCCGTTTCGGGACTACCTTGTCCTGTTATGGATCGAGCTTGTTGAACCATTTTAAAACCCTTCAAAAAGTATTATGGTTGCTTGTCTACACTTGTTGTCAAAAAAACGAGGTGGTTACGTGACAAAAAAGCCAAAATTAATCCTTTTCTCTATTTTTCTTTCTTTTTTCGCAGGATTAGCTCAAGGAGAAACTAATAAAGTAGGCCTTCTTTTACCTCTGTCGGGAAAATTTGCAGAGCTAGGTGATGATTGTAAGGCTGGTATCGACATCGCACTTAAGAACGCAGGAAATCTAGGAATTAAGTCTGTAATTCCAGAGTTTGTTTATGCTGATTCTGTAGCTGAATCGAGAGTGGCAGTCTCAGAGTTCAGAAAATTAGTAGAGGTCGAAAAAGTTTCTAGTGTCCTAGCAGTTAGAGCCTCTGTCGGAATGCCAGTAAATCCACTTTCAAAAAGTTCTAAAATTCCATTAGTAGGTGTTGTTGGTCATCGTGATTTTGCATCACATAATCCATTTGCTTATCAGTATTGGTCAAATTCTACTGAAGAAGGAGAAGCACTGGGGCTTTCAATCGGAAGGTCAGGGTTTACTAATGGCGTGCTTATAACAACAGAGGATGAGTGGCTAGTTGATGTCTCTAGTGCATTTCGTTCTCGTTTTTCTACACTTAATGGAAAGCTATCTCTTGATGAAAAGATCCTTGGTGATGAATTAGATTTTAGAGCAATTATATCGAAGATTAAGCGAGCGATGACAGAAGGAGAGAATACTATTCAATTTGTAATTGCTAATATTGCACTTCAGCAGCAAGGTGTTTTTATAAAGCAACTTAGAGAAGCTAAGATCTCTCTTCCAGTTTATGTAAATTTTTTCTTTGGTCGACCAGAGCAGATAAAGATTGCTGGTATAGAAAATTCAGAAGGGGTTAAGTTTATAGAGATGTCATCTAGTGATCCTCTATTTGTAAGCAATCTTAAAGCAATAAACTCCCAAGCTCGTCCTAATGCCATGTCCTTAGCCTGTCTTGCAGGTACGGAGCATATTATTCAAGCATATAAGATTATCTCTACTGAAAATGGAGTCACCCTCAAAGAAGCTTTTGATCGAATTCATAAGACAAAGATTGGCTCTCTTGAGATTCCTGTATTAGAAAGAAGAGCAAAGTTTAGATTAAGCCTGATGGAGGTGCAGAAGGGTATTCCTAGAGAGGTAGATATAGTTGTTGACCCAACAACTATAAATTAGTGGCGAAATTGAGGATGTTTTCGAATCTTGTCTAGTAATCTATTAAGTTTCTCTGTGTTGTCACCATCTATTGATAAAGTACCTTGAGAGTTCATATCAAATGGTAACTTC
>CAZTER010000115.1:0-6014 GCA_964612045.1 uncultured Bdellovibrionales bacterium | reverse complement strand
TATTCATAAGCAATTAGAGTATTAGAGCTTTTTTGTTGAGTAATATGTTTGTATTCAACTGTTCTGGTGTAGTGAAATTCATTTGGATAATTAATTTGTACACAAGGTTGAATATACTCATTATTAAACTCTTTGTATTCGAACTCTAAACTACGCCATCCAAGTCGACCAAATTTTGCATCGAAATATTCATCGATTGGTCCGGTATATACAGTCGCAATCTTTGGAGTTATGAGACCTTTTATCTGATTAAAATTAGTATTTAGTTGAGTTTGAATTAGACTATGTTTCAACATAGCCTGAAACATCTCTGAAAAGCCTAACTTAGGCATTACTTGATAGAGCTGGTCTGGATATGTTGATCGACGGTCTAATCTAATAGGAACTCGTCCACAGACTGATGGAGCAAGTTGGCCAGCTTCAATTTCCCACTGTTTCTTGGTGTAGTTTTTGTAAAAAGCTTCGTAAAGCTCTTTACCTACTTTATTAAGGACGAACTCCTCTGAATTGGATGGGGATTTAATTTTTATCCGTTTTTCATCTAAGAACTGAATAGCTTGATCTGGCGTAAAGCTTCTGTTGAAGAATTTCTCTAGTGTATCTAGATTTATGGGGAAAGGATAAAGCTCACCATTAAAGCTACTTTTTACTATATAATTTCCAGGGATCCACTCTGTAAAGTTTGATAAAAAATTTAGAAGCGCTTCATTGTCTGTTCTAAAGTAATGTGGACCATAGTTATGCATCAAGATCCCGGAACTGTGATGCGAGTCGTGACAGTTTCCTCCGATATGAGATCTTTTATCTACAACTAAAACATTTAACCCAAGAAGTGTTGCTGCTCGATTTGCAATTGTGCAACCGACCGGTCCTGCGCCACAGATTAATAGATCGATATTCGACATCTAAACTCAAGTCGTAAGTTAGCTATTAGCATCTAATTATCATTTAGAATTCTACCTCGATGCTGGTATCTGGTAAATCCAAGAGTTATGGAAAAGCTAGGTCTTTCATCCTATAACTTTATGATTGATATTGAAGTCTATAAGGCCTTATGTCGTTGTTTTAAATGAATAATCGTTACCAATTAAGTTTGAGTCCATGAAAAGCTATAGTTTAATTAGCAAGATGAAAGATGAAATTCTCTCCCTAGTAGACCAGGGTAGGATAAAACTTATTTCATGGGATATTTTTGATACGCTTTTAATTCGAAGAGTTGATCCACAGTTTATTCTTGAAGGAGTTGGTTGTTGGATCGATACGAATGCAAGTAAATTTGGAGCTCAAAAGATATCTGGTTTAGCGGCATATCGTGCTGCTATGCGAGAATTAACAGTTCAGATAGATAGACAAGATGCTGATAGAGAGGTCTCTGTTGAGGAAATTTATCGGCGTTGGTCTCAGCAAGTTATTGAAGGAACTCTAGACCAAGTTTTGATATTTGCAGACTTAATTCGTCAGCAGACCGAGCTTTATGAATCATGGGTCTGTATGGCTTATGAACCGATGCGCGAAGTGTTAAATGCATTAGTCCAGAAAGGTGTCAGGATGGTTACTACTGCCGATACCTTTCTAGGAGAGGGATGTATAGTTACTCTCTTAGTCAAAAATTCCCTTAGCCATTTTTTCTCAGCTTCTTATATCTCTAGTGATTGTTCCGCATTTGGGAACTATCCAAGGTTATTTGAGTATCTTTTGCAGCGAGAAAGAATATCGCCAAATGAGGTTCTTTATATTGGGAATAGTAAGAGCCTTGGTCTTAAAAGTGCGGTTAAATTTGATATAAAGACATTTGTTCATAATGAAAGCTCTTTATCTTCTCATCTCAGTGAAAATAATGCTGACAGAGGAGTATTTCTTAAGCATAGAATTTGGGGTGGTGCATTAGCAGCTTCTTATAGCTCTGCAAATTTGTCTGAGTTCGGAACTTTTGCTGAGGGTTATGGACGTAGAGTCGTCGGACCAATTTATACCTCATTTATTCATCGAGTCTTAGAGCGTTGTAAAGAAGAGGGGATAGAGCAGATATTTTTTCTTGCTCGTGAGGGATACTTTCTAAAAAAGATAGCTGAGCCATTATTAAATGTTGTTTTCGAACAGGAGAAAAAGAAGCCAAATCTCAGATATCTTTTAGTATCTAGAATATCTACCCTCTTTGGAGCAAGTTCACAATTCGGACTGAGAGAGATACTAGTTGGCCAGATGAATCTTCCTGCTTCTTTAAAGAATTTATTGGTGCCTCTAAGCTTATCATCTTCCGAGCTTCAGGATCTTGCTACGCGTTACGGCATAACAAATGTAGATGAAGTTTTGCCACCATATTTTTTAAGCTGGCCGCCATTTATCGCATTGTTAGATGATCAAGTTATAAAAGATCGGTGGCAAGAATTACAGAGCTCAATTAGTGTTCGTTGTGAAAGATATCTAGATGAACAAGGTTTTTTTTCTTATGACCGTGTTGCTCTTGTCGATATTGGTTGGGGCGCTCAAATTCAGGAAAGTATAACGCTTTCACTCTCAAAACGGTCAGATAAGCCTCAGATTTTTGGTTTTTATATGGGAGCAAATCTTTCTGCTCACTGGAGAAAGAGAGCTAATAGTTGGGTGGAAGGAATCTTGTGTGATGTTCTTAAGTTTGATTGGCAAACGTTGCCTGCATTAGATTTTTGCCAAGGTTTGGAATTGATATCGCGCTCTCCACATGGAACGGTATTAGGTTATCAGGATACTGCTCCAGTTACTCCTATATTAAAGAGTGAAGAGAACCCTTACCGGATTGAAGAAGCCAAGATGGATCCACTTATTTCTCAGTGGCAATCGGGAGCTGTCAAGTATGCTAAATTATACTCTCAGGTCTCCCAAATCTTATCTCTCTCGTCAGCTGATACAGCGCCATATGCGCGGGACATGTTAGAGCGAATGGTGAGGTTTCCGACAATAAATGAGGCAAAAGAGCTATTACAGATGAAGAATTTCTCTGACTTAGGGTCAGATATTAGCTATGTAACAAAGTTAGATAGTAAAAATAAGTTAATATTGAGAAGAGATAAGCTAAGAGCAGCTATCACTTCTTCTCTATGGAAATATGGATCTCTTGCATGTTTTGGTGGGTATCTTCAGCAATTTTGGTGGGCATTAGTTAATGATGCCAGAAACATTCCAAAACTTAACACTGCTAACACTGATGGAATAGTCTTCGATTCTCCAGCATTAATAAAGCAACCTAAAGGAGATTCTAAACTTTCAATTTTAGATTCTTGGCATTCTGAAATAGAGGATCAGATCTTAATTAAACAACAGTACTATATTGAGGAAGCTAGAACTAAATCCTCTATCCTACTTCGCTCTTTTACTAGGCAGCTCGCATTATCTGAAGTTTTGAAATCATATTTAGTTTATCTTATTGCGTTGCTATATATTAGTTTTACAAAAAGAGCTTCGACCTATCGCGGAGGAATCGGCATTTCTCGCTATATACAACGTTTCATTTACTTACATCCCACCCTTGAAAAGGTACTTTATGGGTTGCGGCTGATCTCACGTCGATAGAGTATGTTTTTTTATGCGCATTCCATCTCTAAAATCTATAAAAGATTACTACCATCAATTAACTTGGGGATGGATCGTAGATCGAGACTGGTATCTTGATCGCTATAAGGATGTTGCTCAGAATGGTATAGATCCGGTTCGTCATTATATCATCTATGGTTGTAATGAAGGGCGGTGGCCTAATCCTTTCTTTGATCCAGTTTGGATCGCCGAAAATAGCGATGGTTTAGCTTCGCCAACTGAAGCTTTTCGCTATTTTCGCCATCATGGTGGAAGAGTATCTCCACACCCTCTATATCTCGACCTTTGGTATCAGAAGGAGTGTGACCTTCCTTCTGAAGTCGCCCGCTATAAAGATTTAATATTAAGAGGGAGGTTCGAGTCTATATCAAGCCATCCTTTAATTGATATTAATTCACTACCAGAACATTTAAGGTCGCTCTCTTTGCAAGAGTTAGTACTTAAATTAATAGCCGGCTTGGATAAATCTTTGAGTACTCATCCGTTGTTCTCTCCAGTAAGGTATCTTAGGAGATATCCAGATGTTAATAGCTTTGGATCTCATCCGTTAATTCACTACCTGAAGAAGGGGTGGAGAGAAGGGAGAGATCCGCACATTTTATTTAGTACGTCTTGGTATCTAAATTCCTACAGTGAAGCATTGGCTCCTAATGATTGTCCTTTAATCCATTACCTAACTTCAAATGGAGAGGGTGAGTTTGATCCTTGTCCACAATTTTCTGAGCTTTGGTATCGTGGAAATTATGATACAGGTGACTCATTTCCTGGTTTGATATTTTATCTACAGAATAGAGAGCAGTGGAAGTATGCACCAACTTCTTGGTGGGATAATTCTCTATGGAATTTAATTGAAGATAAAGGTCAGAGCTCTCCATTAGAGAATTTTTTTGATCGAGTTATTTATGATCAGAGACTCAGTGTTGCTCCAGAGAGCTGGGATAATGAAGGCAATCCTACCTTTTTATCCTCAGATATTGAGCGCTCTTCAAAAATTATAGCATTTTGTATACCTACTCCTTCTTACGGATCAGGAGGGCATAGGACCATATTTAATATAATATCTCAGTTTATTTCAGAGGGCTTTGAGGTTCATCTGTACTGTGATTGGTCGCGGGATGTCGAGAGAAAATCGTTGCGGAAATCTATCCTTGAAATGTTTGGTAGTAATGATGCCGGTATTACTAGAGCGGATCGCTTTATCGTACATGAGCATCTAGATATCCCACAAGGTTTTTCCCTCTATGTAGCTACAATGTGGAATACTATTGAGAAGATCCTCAAATGTAATATTTCTCAGGAAAAAATTGTCTATCTAGTTCAGGATTATGAGCCGTATTTTTATCGAGAGCGAGACTTAATAAGTAGAGCAGAGGGGAGTTATAGTCATGGAATTAGGTGCGTTACTATAGGTAGGTGGTTAGCTAACTTTGTAAGGTCGAAATATCAATGTTCAGTAGAGCACTTTGATTTTTGTGTTGATCAATCAATTTATTCAGCAAGTGAACCGGTATCTAACGCAGTAATTACTTTTATCTTCCAACCGTTAAAACCAAGGAGATGCTCATTCCTTGGCATAGAAGCATTAAAGATTGTGAAAAAAAAGTTGCCGAATGTAGAGATAATTTTATACGGTTCAGATTCGCCGGTATCTGATCTAGTTTGTGAACAAAAGGGAGTTATAACTCCTTCTCAGTGTGGTGATCTTTATAGATCATCACGAGTTGGTGTATGCTTTAGTGATAGTAATCCATCTAGAGTTCCGTTTGAGATGATGTCTTCCGGACTTCCTGTGATTGAGCTCGATGTTGAAAGTACTAAACTAGATTTTGAAGGATCGGGAGCTGTTAAAGTTAATAGAGATGCATCTGAGATTGCAAAACGGATCATAGAAGTAATTCTTGATGATGAGGTCTATCTTAACCTGAGGGGTCGTGCGATCCGTTTTATGGCAGGCAGAGATTTACATCTTGAGTGCAGAGAGGCCGTAAGGCTACTTAGAGGCAATTTAGTATAATTACGTTCCTTAATTATCTGAAATAATTAACTTTTTTACTTTAATCTAGGAGATCTTAAGAGTCTCCTTAATGAGTCTTTATACGCAAAATCAGTCATAACAATGGAAGTGTAAGTGAGTATAAAGATGAGTACCCTCGATATTATAAAAGTACATGTTCCAGAGACGCTAATGCCGGATCATCTGATCGAGAACGGATTCAGTTCGCAGGTAGTCGACGATCTAATGCAGTATGCTGAACAGCTTTGGGGCAATATTCGACGTTATCTAGATCAATCTCGGTTGTCTGCTGAAGATTTTCGTTTGATTTTAAGTGGACTAGCTCAAGATCTTTCTGAATGTAAGCTTGTACAAGACGCTATAATGACACGTCGACAGTTAGAAGTTTTACCGAATAATATTCAGGACAAGTTAGATACATTGCGAGATT
>CAZTER010000114.1:0-6025 GCA_964612045.1 uncultured Bdellovibrionales bacterium | reverse complement strand
GGCGACCACTACACCATCAACTAATTCTTCATGGACGAAGGATCTGCATAGCTCAACGTCCGAAATGCTCTGAATGTGCATTAGCAAAACTTTGTCCATCTGCGCTGAAGTAATTACTTCTTCTAAAAAAGATAGAACGTCAAACTCATAACTATCTCGAAAGATTATCGGATATAGATTACGGAAAATAACCTTATCGTGCTTATGTAACATCCAGACTCAAACCGTCATAACATAGTTACCGATTAACTAATATTAACTATGCTTGATCCAATATCAAACCAAGTACTAGATGAGAGTCTTAACATATTTAAGTCTTTGGGATTCTCACATTTTGGTTCAGGGAAACAAGGTGATTTCGAAGCTCATCTATCAACAAATAATCAATTCGTTGTACTTAAAAATGATCTGATGATTGTAATTACTGGCTTAAGTTTTTATGACGATCCAGCTATGCGGGGAGCTTTGGCCGGCAAACCGGAACAAGATCGCCGCTTCTTGTGGACTAATCAAGACTTATATTCTCGCATGTCTGGCATGGAATTAAATGTCGAAACCCTTACTAAGCTTACAAGAGCAGGAGTAATAAGTGCTGCACCTATAGGTATTGTTACTGAAGATCCAGCAAGAGTGGAGCAACTTTTAAAGCTTGGAGAAGTACGGAGTACTGAATTCTGTAAAGAAGTTGATATCGCAGCTATAGGAACATTTCGTATTTATACAGGAATAAGACAGATCCCGAGTGTGCACGTTCCTCAGTAAACTTAACCCTAGATTTAATTAGCTGAGTAATATCTCAGAGCAAGATCGGAATTTTACTTAAGATTTATTTGTAGAAACTAATTGAGCTATTGCCCACTTCTCCAACTCACTTGGAGTATCTTCATTCTCAAACGAGAACTCCTCTCCATCACTCCAACGCCCAATTCCACGAAAACCATCACCATCAATAGCAATAGATACTATCGAGGCATCTTCACCAAAACCAAGCGCACCTAGAATGATATCCTCTGCACGTTGTTTAGGTGCAAGGATATCTCCCTCTTTTGATGGAGAAGATGATTTTTTTTTACTGCTCACACGCCAACTCCCGATCTGAGGAAAACTCAGCTCCACGATCAAGATACTCTATACCGAGATTATCTTACGGCTTTAAATACTACAGTTGCGTTAGTTCCACCGAAACCAAAGGAGTTCGATATTGCGTAGTCTACAGCAACATTACGAGCAACATTTGGAACGTAGTCTAAATCACAGTCTGGATCTGGATTATCAAGGTTGATGGTTGGTGGAATGATCCCTTCATGAAGAGCCAACACCGAAAACATTCCTTCGATAGCTCCAGCAGCACCTAATAGATGCCCTGTCATAGACTTTGTTGAACTTACTAAAAGTCCCGTCTTAGCATGCTCCCCGAAAACATTCTTAATTGCCGCTGTCTCTGTACGATCATTGGCATCAGTTGAAGTTCCGTGGGCATTAACATAACCAACCTGAGTTGGAGCAATACCAGCATCCTCAAGAGCTGCGGTCATACAGGCAATCGCACCTTCACCATCAACACATGGTGCTGTGATGTGATACGCATCACAAGAGAATCCGTATCCGATTATCTCGCCTAAGATATTAGCGCCACGCTTCTCGGCATGAGAAAGCTCTTCAAGTACCAACACAGCAGCGCCTTCTCCCATAACAAAACCATCACGATCTTTATCGAATGGGCGAGATGCTCTATGCGGTTCATCATTACGAGTGGAAAGTGCTTTACATGCACAGAAACCACCGATTCCCAATGGAGAGATTGCGGCCTCAGATCCACCAGTTACCATGATATCCTGCAATCCATCAGCGATCATGCGGAAGGACTCTCCAAGCGCATGAGTTGATGAAGTACAAGCACTTGTTAGTGTATAATTAACACCCTTTGTTCCAAGCTTTATCGCTATATTTCCTGGAGCTAGATTACTAATCATCGCTGGAATTAAAAATGGGGAGATCTTTCTCGGGCCACCCTCTAGGAAGATAGTGTGATATTTTTCAAGGATCGGTAATCCACCGATTCCAACACCTAAGATACACCCTGCTCTACGTCTATCAATCTGCGCAGAAGCTAATCCAGAAGATTCCCAAGCTTCCTGAGCAGCGCCAACGGCATAGAGAGAAAATGAGTCGTATCTCTTTAACTCTTTCTGTTCAAAATATTTAAGAGGATCAAAACCCTTTACCTCAGCTGCAATCTGAGCGGAAAAATCCTTAGGATCGAAATATGAGATCCTTCCCACGCCGGATCGTCCAGCTTTTGCAGCAGCCCATGTATCACTGGCAGTATTCCCCAAAGGAGAAACCGCACCTACTCCGGTAACAACAACTCTACGTCTAGTCATTAAATCCTTCCATTAACACCTACTAGGCAGCCCGAAAGGGTACTAAAAGGAGCTGAAAATGCAATAGGCCCCCCCTAAATAGCCATAAATTCTATGTAAATTTCGATAACTTAACCTCACCAAGGGATCTTAGGCACCAAAGTTGAATGAAAAACTCAAAAATCACTATAAAACTAAGAATCACAATCTAAATCCCAAACTAGAAAGCTAAACAAACTTACGAACTAAAATCTCTCTTGTTTTAGATAAAAGCTAGGAACTCTGTCAGTCAATTCAGGTTTAAACCGATGCTCGGCCAGATAACTCATGCTAAAACAGGGCCCATGAATAGATATGCAATCGTAACAGGATCAACGACAGGAATCGGATTTGAAACCAGCAAGAGCTTTTTAGCTAGCGGATACAATGTAGTCCTAAATGGAAGACGGATAGAAAAGATCCAAGAAAGCAAAGAAGCCCTCTCCCCTCTATACAAAGACCAATTCTGCATAGTTCAAGGAGATGTCTCCTCAGAGGAAACTCAACATAGGTTATTCAATCGTTGCAACGAGCAGTTCTCAAATCAACCAGATATTGTAGTCGTAAATGCTGGACGTGGATTAGCCGGGTCTGTTGTTTCAGCAGATCTCACTAAATTTGAAGAGTTAGTAAGAACTAACTTGATCGCTGCAACTTCTTTATTACAACTAACAGCTCGCAACTTTATAGCACGACGCAAAGATGGTTATCCCCTCACCTCTCCACTAGATATTGTTTTAATCGGGTCAATCTCGGGCAAGCAGATCTCTCCATGGAGTGGCGTATATGGATCTACTAAGTTTGCTTTAGGGTCTCTCGCTGAATCTCTCCGCCGAGAGATAGCTCCTCATGGAATAAGAGTTACCTTAGTTGCTCCAGCGATAGTAGAGAGTGATTTCCAAGATTCTGCGGGATACGACAAGGAATGGTTTGCCTCGATAAAGGAGAAGATCGGTCCCCTTCTCTTGCCGGAAGATATTGCGCGTGTAATCTCATTTATTGTAAGCCAACCAGCTCACGTTCATGTAAATGATGTCATTATCCGTCCAACACGCCAGGAATATCCATAACTAAGATAAAGCCGATCATCTAGTCAGATAGAGATTTGAATGGAGTATAGATAAAATGAGAGAGCTTCCAGAGCTAAATGTTGTTGGAATCATGACCGGCAACTCACTAGATGCAGTCGATCTTGTATTAACCAGGATCTCAAATAGTGGCGAGATGCGAGATTTAGCTAAACATACTCTCAGCATTCCATCGAGCGTCCGCGATTCTATAATTATAATTAAACAAGAGATTGCAAAGTGTGGTGGCAACGTAAAACTTGCTTTAACTCAACTTAACTCCCCTCTCCTACGTTCCAAGCTTGAGGATTTAAACAGCTGTAAATTTAACGATTCCTCTTTTGATGAAGTACTCTCTAGATATCACCACATTGTTATTACAGCATTAAAAGAGTTTAGAGAGCGGACATCTAATATACATGGTAACTTTGATCTGATCGGTTTTCACGGTCAAACCTGTGGTCATAGGCCTCCATCTCAGATTGCATCTCAAGCAGAAGCCATCCCTGCATATACAATTCAGATCGGAGATCCACGTGTTTTAGCTGAAGCTCTCAATTGTGCTGTTATCTCTGATTTTAGATCAGATGACCTAATTAACGGCGGTGAAGGAGCTCCACTTGCACCGATTCATCATCAACACCTAGGAGATAAATTAAAAACCACCGGTTATTTTCCGATTGCATTTTGCAATGCTGGAAACACAAGCAACCTAACTATAATCTCAGCAGATACAGATACTGGGACTCATACTGTATTGGGATGGGATGCTGCACCATTTAACCACATCTCAGATAGCTTAGTTAGATTAGAGAGAGGAATGGAGTGTGATTTCGATGGTGCCATAGGAAAAAGTGGAAACATCAATTTAGATCTTCTAAAGGTACTTTTTAATTCAGCAGCACTAACTTCAAACGGCTCAAATTTTATCACACAAACGCCACCAAAATCATCTGACCCACAATGGTACCAGATCGTTGATGAGGTATCGGGCAAGGCTCCAGTTCTAGGGAAGATTCTTGCGTTTGAAGATCGTTTAAGAACCGCGCAATACTTCGCAGCCTATTGTGTATTCTTCAACTTAACATTTGTCCCCCAAAATATCTTAATGCCGCGACACTTCGCTCTCTGTGGAGGTGGATGGAACAATCCTAATATGTCTCAACCGTTCTCTGAATTAGTTCTGGGAGCATCTAACTTACCAGTATTAGCTGAGCATCAGGAGAGTTTTAAGGAGATTCAGAGACGAATTAGAGAAGATTCTTGCTCTAAGAGCTGTAAGGAGATCTCAGTTGGACCATCAGCTAATTATTCATTTGATGGATCTGCTATGGAGGCAAGAATATTTGCTGATGCAGCGATCTGTCGTCTAAAGGGAGAGCCATTTTCTCTGCCAGAAACCACAGGGGCAAGATCACCAACAATTGCAGGAGCAATAACACTTCCTAAAAACTCAACTGAATATATAACTCCTGCATTAAAGCAGTGGTTCGATGTATTAAAGCCTCTTAGCTTCGGTGGATCATTTCCTAAAGACCACGACTATCGCTTTAGTAGAGCAACGCTTCTTTAGTTTCTTATAAGTTTAAGCCTTGCTCGCCGTTAACCAATCTACATACTTAGTTATTCCCTCTGAGATCTTAACCTGAGGTTCATAACCTAAAAGACGGCGGGCCTTTGATATGTCAGCCAAAGAATGTCGAACGTCTCCTGTTCGGAAAGGTTTATAAACGACCTTACTTGATTCGGTACGCCCCATAGCTTTATCGATACGAGCTGCAAGAAGATCAAATAACTCAGTAAGAGTAGTGCGATCTCCAACAGCAATATTATAGGCAGTATTTAATGCTTCTTTTTCTGTCACACATGCAGCTAGAATATTTGCCTGCACAGCATTAGCCACGAAACAAAAATCTCGGCTAGTCTCGCCATCACCATAAATCTCGCAAGACTTACCCTGCTCAAGGGCTTCTACCCATCTTGGCATGACGGCAGCATATGGACCATTTGGATTTTGACGAGGTCCAAAAACATTAAAATAACGTAATCCGATACACTCAATTCCATAAACCGAGGAAAAAAGTTCGGCATAAAGCTCATCAGTATATTTTGATAAGGCATACGGAGAGAGTGTTTTTCCTAAACGATCCTCAACTTTTGGAAGAGTCTCTTCATCTCCATATACTGAGCTAGAAGAAGCATAAACAAAACGCTTTACTCCTGCCTTATGAGCAGCAAAGAGAATTTGAACAGTACCAGTAACATTAACAGCTGTTGAGCTTACTGGATCATCTATAGATCTAGGAACCGACGCCAAGGCAGCTTGATGTAAAACAACATCGACTCCCTGACATATCTCTGTAACTAGAGCGCCATCCCGAATATCGCCTTGATGGAAAGAGAAGTTGCTCCAACGAGCTTCGCCAACGAGTTCTCTGACAGCATCAAGATTGGATCTATCACCGGTAGAAAAATCATCTACTCCGACAACTTTTTGATTTAGAGTTAACAACTTCTCCAGAATATGTGATCCGATAAAACCACCGACTCCAGTAA
>CAZTER010000113.1:0-6037 GCA_964612045.1 uncultured Bdellovibrionales bacterium | reverse complement strand
TTAGCACCATTAGATTCTTCTAAGTTTTTACCAAGAAAAAAGAGAGAGAATGCCGAAAGGAGCGAACATAATATGTTTAGTGCTGTTATTGACCATTCTGTAGCTCCAAAGATCATTTGTGAAGCGATATATGGAAGGTATATGCCAGGAGGTTTGTGATCCCATAGGTCTCGATATGGAATAGCCCCGTTCAGCCATCCATGAGCTATTACGCTATATACAGCAGTATCTCTCTCTATTGGCAAAGGATGCCAATAGAGAGAGAGGGTAATCATCCCTAATACTAGAAGTATAGTTTGCAAGCGCGAAAGCAGAGACATGATTGCAGCTTACACGTTGAATAGGATCGCGAGAATCCTAATTTTAATTCACTTAGGAGAGTTTATGGTTACCTACGCGATAAGAGAGTTGCTTCGATTCAATAGCAGTCATTTAAACTACAATTATATATGACCTAGGATTTGCACCCTACTTTCTGCAATTAAAGAAGCAAGATTGCATACTGAAGGAAGAGGAGAGCCGTTGTTTATCGGTGTAATATTGCGATCATCTACTTGGAATCGCCATCTGAGAATTCCAGCGTAATCTGGCATTCTGGCTTCGCATGTAATCTCTTGTCCGTCGTGTTTAATTTGAACTCGAGCACCTACTAGATTCTCGATTGTATGGCTATCGCCACCTTTGAGTTCAATTTTATCTCCAGCTGGGTTTACCACTAGGATTGGGCCCTGCTCATTCCATTCAAATAGCTTTGTCATTGGAGATTCCGTAAAACAAAATAAGTTCGACGGGAAGCTAGAATACACCCATGATTATCTTAATCAAATAAAAACTTACCTTAAAATCAGTTAGATTTTGATTAAATACCTACTTTGGCCAACTTCTCTAATGCAGGTCTGGCGATGTCCATCAACGCTTCTCGTGGAGAGGTAACTGAACCATGGAATTTAAGTCGATGTCCCAAAACATAAGGAAGTACGGCAACTAAGTCATCTTCTGTAGCATAGGATCTGCCGTTAACAAGAGCCCAGGCTCGTACTGCTGATTGTGTCATTAAAGCTGCCCTAGTGGATGCTCCGAACTGAAGATTGGGAGCCTTTCTGGTAGCCTGACAGATATCAACAATTGCCTCTATTATAGCCGGTGCAATTTGGACTGTATTTACTACACTGCGAGCTAATAGGATCTCAGCCCTTGAGCATATCGGGGAGCTCTCCGATGTTCCGCTAGATATCTGCTCATAATCACTTAAGATCTCCATCTCTGTCTTTTTATCTACATATGACATCGGAATTTTAAATAAGAATCGATCGAGTTGCACTATTGGTAGTGGATATGTACCGGCGATGTCTAGTGGATTCTGTGTTCCTATGACAAAAAATAGTTCATCTAGTTTGTGAGTATAGTTATCAATTGTCACTTGTTTTTCAGCCATACATTCTAAGAACGCAGATTGGACTTTAGGGCCAGCCCTATTCAATTCATCAGCAAGTACAACATGAGCAAATACAGGTCCGTGTATAAATCTGAAGGACCCTGATTTTGGTTCAAATACATTTACTCCTAAAACATCTCCTGGAAGGAGATCTGGAGTAAATTGAATTCTTCTAAATGGAATAATGTGTTCTTGGCTAGCTGGAGAGCCCAAGCTAGGATCTTTAGAGATTAATCTTCCTAAAGTTTTTGTTAGGGTAGTTTTCCCAGAGCCAGGATAATCTTCTAAAAGAATATGGCCATCTGCGAATAATGCAGTGATGATAAATTTAATTGTGTCATCTCGTCCTCGAATAACTTTTGATAATCCTATCGAGAGTTTTTTTGCGAGATCTTGAGCCTGAGCTACGGCTTCTGAGATATTGTAGTTTTTGTTCATAATTTAACCTGATACCACACCTTTCTGTCTTGGCGCCATTGCCTCACTTCCTAGCCTCTTTTTTCTTGTTATCTTCTTTTGAGAATATACTTTCAATCAAAGCAGAAAGTGCTTCTTCTGACGATTTCCCTTCTCCAGAGGATATAGACCTCTCTTCAGATATTCTAAATTGTGCAGTAACTGTATCGCCTTGTCGTACTATAGAGAGAGATCCTCTTGCCTTTGTACTTTCCGAGTGGATGAAAGGGGAGTTATCTATTGCATCTTCTAAGGAGGAGTCTTTTGAGGAGATCTTTACTGGAAGCTTTAGCCCAGCATTTCTAACTGAAGCATGATTTAATTCGAATGCTTTGTATATATAGTTTGCATAACTATCTGGGGAACTCTTACTGAGGTTTGAAAGTAGTAGATATCCATCTAGTAGGAGAGCTTTATCATATTCCGATCGCAGATCTTGAACTACCTCTTCGGCTAGCTCTATGCTTTGTTTGCGATCGCCGTGATATGCCAAGTTATGCGCTAAATAAGATTTGTAAAATGGAACTGTCTCATTACGTTTGTCACTTTCTTTTTCCTGTTCTAATTTTTTCTTTAAAACAGAGAGAGGAAGATCTGTAAGATATGTACCGAGATAAGGGTACTCAAGTAAGCTGTCTGTGTGACGAATGGTGAAATCTTCAAAGTCTCCAAGTTGTTCAACTAAGAGCTGTCTAGCACGTCTTTTAAACCACCAAGATTTAACTCTCTGAGAGATAATTTCTGGAAATATGGAAACTCTCTGACTAAAGGTTAAAGAAGGGGAGCTAGAATAGTAATTTATCTGGGCATCAATTGCAGTAGAGAGTGAGAGAAGAGCTCCTGCCTCAAGATCTTCTTGGTCTGTTCCAATTTTTCCAAACCACTGTCGAGAAGCGATCGCTAGTTCGAGATGTTTTATCGCCTCCTGTGGAAAGCCATTTAGTAAAGCTACTCGGCCTCTAATAAGATGAACTAACGCCTTATGTTCTTCACCGTTTCTCAAAGGAAATTGAGCGACACATGCCTCGAATGTATCCATCATTTTGGCAGCTTCATCGCCTCTTAGCTGATCGAGAAATAACATTGCAGTATTTAAGCTTGGAAGAACATGCTCGCAACCATCAGGCATGCTAGTCGCTCTTCGCCAGGAGCTCTCAGCTCGGTCATCTAGAAATAACTCCTTATATACCTCTCCTTGGTTGTTTAATGGAGTAGCAGGTTGTCCCTCTCTGCCCAATGACAACTCATAAGTAATTGCTTCACGGAAGATCTTTAAAGATTCACTTCTTTCCCCTTTCATGGAAAGAAGGATTCCAAGCATGTTAAGAGTGCGACCGTCGTTTAGTCCATCATTGAGCGCTTTTTTGGCCTCAGCGATCGCATCATCTAACCTTCCAAGTTTCATTAGTACCCAAGATCTAGTGCCTGGATACCATTCATCATTATATCCTAGCGAAGCAAAGTAATCTAAGGTTTGAAGTGCTCCTTGATAGTCATCGAGGTTAAGTCTTCCCTGAGCAATTAAGTAAAGTATCTGCTGATGATCTCCCTGTACGAATGGTTCTGAGTATGGTGGAGAGCCTCTTTTTTCTATGATTAATTTCTCTGCCTGTCTGGCATATCGTAATGCTAATCTAAAATGTCCGACATGTTGCATGTAGTATCCAGAAAGCATCATGTGAATACGATACTGTTTAGGATCTTTTTTAAGAGCTACTAAAAGCTTTGTTCTTCCATCTAATAATCGCTCCTCAGAGAAGAGCTGAGAGGCTTCTAATATTAATTGAAGAACGCTCTTGTTCTGGTCATCCTGTGGTTCTTGTCGGGAGTCCTCTGAGAAATCCGGTAGATCAAAAGGATCAAACGGATCCTCCTGTGCCACAAGAGAGATTGGAGTTGCGGCAATTAACGCAAGGATGAGTGCGAGCTTTGAAAAGGTCTTGGTATGTAGGCTTACCATGGTTTCCTTGATAGCAGTGCGATCATTGATGCGGGAGATAGTATACCTAGAGCTCTTTTCCAGAGTGAGACTGAACTGGAGAACTTCTTTAGTGCTAGATTTTCTGACTGGATAGTATTGGAGACCTCTAGTGAATTTGGAGACTTTGTATCAAATCTAACCTCATTTACCTGTTCAGTTGAATGCAGGATCGACGACGAGGATTCAGACCTAACTCGTTGTGAAAATTCACTTCTAGTTTCCCCTTCGTTTCGTCTATAGCCAAGGTCATATAGAGTGAATGTTGTCGATCGATAGAATGCCATAAGTCGATCTTTCGGATTCTTTTTGAACCTCCAGATGTTTTTTATATAAAATTTAAAGAGTGCAGGAAGAACTAAGATTATAAATCCGATAATTATTGCAGTTGTTTTATCTGGCAGAAACCTTTCAATCCAACCTTGCTCTTCTCGGAGTCCTGTCTCATTAAGATTCTCGGCTTTATCTAGCTCTTCTTCAGATGGCTCGAGAGCAGACATTAAATCCTCGAGTAATTTCATGTCGACAGGACTTTCCCCGTGACTTTCTACCTGCTCTGGTTGAATGTCGAATGGCACCCATCCTTTTCCTTGAATGTAGATCTCTGACCAGGCATGGCGATCACTCATACGAAGGAGTAGATGACCATCCTTCGCCTGACTTAGATCTGATAGATACCCCGTAGCTACTCGTGCCGGTATCCCTAGTGAGCGAAGTAGGTATGTCATGGCATGAGCGAAATGCACGCAATAGCCACGTAGATCTCCAAAAAGGAATTGAGCTACTGGATCGGCGTTCTGATCCATTGGATGGTTTGGTGTTAGTGTATAGATAGCATTCTTATTAAAGTAGTGAACAAGCGCCATCGCTTTATCAATTGGATTATCTACTCCCTCTGCAATTTTTAGTGCTAATTGCGAATAGCGTTGGTCTTCGTGAGGTACTAGGTAATGTTGATTGGTTTCAGGCGTCCAACTAGGATCTCCTACTGAGGCAAGTGAGAGATCGTCTAATTTGTAAGTCGGAGCTACTGAATAAACAGAGTAGGTGCCTTTGAACTTGGAGGGATTAGGATTCTTAAATGGTTTAATCGATATTGGGATATCGAGGCCAAAGGCAATCTTGTGATCTGCGAGAAGATAGATCGATTGCTTTACTGGAACTCTAATATCTAAGTTAAGTGGCTCTTCGCCAACAAAAATCTCTCCGGGAGTAATTCCTGGTACATCTTGGTCAAATGTTTTTGGAGCTAGAACCATCTCTCTTCCATTGAAGCTTGATAAGGCTTGCTCTCTTAAGTAAAGCATTGGAGAGAAAGGATTGGCGGTGTAGTCACCATCTAAGCGAACAAGCGCTGCTGGTTGATTGGTGGCTCCAAGAGCAGATTGAAACCCTAATGGAGAAAGTCCTTCCGCTCTAAGTTGCCCTACTCCATTAGAAGTTCTCTCTTTTGCAATTTTTTCAAATCTCGAACCAACGAAGAGAGTTATTAGCGTTATGATAGAAAGGAGAGCTAAGGTTGGAATTACAACGGCTCTTGGCTCTGGTAGATATGTGACTTTATCACCTCCAACTTTATAGCTCCCACCGTTCTGAGAAGCTGATACCAAGTATGATAAAGTTATTAAAAAGAGAGAGAGTCCTAGGACTATTAAAACCCAGACCTCATTAATACCTAAATTCCATGCTAGAGTGTTTATAAATTTTGGATTATCTAAGCGAAAATTTCTGTGCCCCGCTAATAAAGAGATCGCAAATCCGATTGCACCCAGTGCTTCGACTGTCATCCAGATGCGATATCTCCAAAAAAGGAATGTAAGAGAGGCTCCAATAACCAATGTAATTCCAATTAAGTTCAGATGAAGTTCTAAGGCGTACGAGGTAAATGTGCGAGAGGTAAGGGGCAGTAATATAGGATGAGCGATCTTCCATATGATTCTCCATACAAAGATAACGATGGCTAGGATGGAAAGAGCGCCTTTTAGAGAGAGACTCCCTCTAGCAGCAATTGTTCCAGTGACGATGCCTGAGAATCCTCCTATCAGTAAGAGTGTTGCAGGAGTTGCAATCTCTAGGATGGAAGAGAGAGCTAGTATTATAGCGCAACTAATTAAAGATCGAAGAAGGATACAAAGTTTTTCACTTTTATTGAGAGTGCTTAAAAATTT
>CAZTER010000112.1:0-6074 GCA_964612045.1 uncultured Bdellovibrionales bacterium | reverse complement strand
CAAACTATAAAAAGCAATAATGCCCCAGCAGCTACGGAGGCTTTTATGCTTCGGTGCCACCCCCATTTTAATAAAGCATCAACATCACCAAACCTTTTATTATGAACATGCCCTGGCAGCTCTTGCAGGAACACGCCATCTACCCCCCCTACTCCTATGACTACAACTATATTTAAAAGTGAGAGGATCCAGGAGTATACCCCGAATCCTTCCGGGGTCATAAAGCGTGCTAAAGCCAGTTGTAGGGCCATAGCCAAGAGGAAGCCACCGCCATTTATGGCTAAACCAGCTAACGCTCCTTTTGTAAGAATTGAGTTATTCATGGCTTTTCGAGAGCTTATTGATCAATTATAAGATTCAGGTAAATTAGAACAATTAAGTATTTTTCCATAGAGGAGTTTCTTTTTGGTCATTAAACCCCCTCCCTTCCCCAACCGTGGCGACAGGGATCAACGTTTCCGTAGAGGTCAACAAACCCCACCAAAGCACCGTATCAACGAGATGATTCGAGTGCCAGAAGTTCGTGTTATTACTGATTCAGGTGAGCAGGTCGGAGTTCTTTCAACTCGCGAAGCTTTAACTTTAGCTGAGACTCAGGGATTAGATCTTGTAGAGGTCGCCCCAGAAGCTCGTCCTCCAGTTTGTCGTATCATGGATTACGGCAAATTTAAGTACAAAGAGCAGAAGAAAGAGGCTGAGGCCAAGAAGAAGAGAACAGAAACTGAGATCAAAGAGCTTAGAATTAGATACCGTACAGATAGCGGAGATCTAGAGACCAAGCTTAGACAAGCTCGAGAGTTCTTAGCCGAAGGAGATAAAGTCAAATTCTCTATGAGGTTTAAGGGAAGAGAGATCGCTTACGTAAATTTAGGAATAGAGAAGTTCCAACAAATTGCTGAGCGTCTTAAAGACGTTGCTGTCATTGATGAGAAGAGTCCTCCAGAAGGAAGACAGATGCACATCACCTTCTCCCCTGTTAAGAAGTAATTTTTCGGCGATAAGTTATATGAACGAAAGCGCTGGGCTGATTAATGAGCAGTTTAGAACGCGTGGCAGTAGAGCTTTAACAAAAGCGATCTTTGATGCGGAGTTTCCAGAACAGTTCATTCGAACTCTCCCAGCGCAATCGATCTATTATGTACTAAAACAGAATGGATTAGGCTCTTCGCTTGAGTTGCTCGGAATGCTCACTCTTGAGCAGTTGCGATTTGTCCTCGACCTAGACCTATGGCGAGATAACCAACTTAATGAAGACGCATTTTGGGAGTGGCTTTCACTCGTCGATACAGAAGGTGATTTCACTCTCTTACAACGTGAATTAAAGTCGCTAGATTTAAAAATTCTCGCTTTAATTGTACAACGATATATAGAAGTAACTTCCTTTGAAGAACCGACCGAAAACCCACCTGCTACTGGATTTTATACTCCAGATAAAGGCTATACCTGGATCCACATCAACATAAATGACAGTAGTAGACATTTCTACTTAGCACGCTTCTTAGCCTTAGTCTTTGAAAGCTCTGCCGAACTTTTTTATCAGATATTATCAGTTCCTAACGTAGCAACAGGGTCAGTTCTCGAAGAAGACGCGTTAGAAGATAGAAATAAGAGATTAGAGGCTGAAGGCATTCCAACTATGGAACGCTCAGCAGAGATACTTTCTCTACTATCTGTTGCGGAAGCTACAGCAATTTTAGAAGAAGCAAACAATCATGACATCATCGAAGGAATCCGAGGGATAGAAACACTTCTATTTGACTCACCTTGCGATCTAATTCTTTCAAGGATTCTAGCAAGCGGTGGTGAACATGCAGAAGAGGAGCTAACTCTAGTCATGAACAGCGCTATAGTAAGGTATAAAGTAGATCATACAGATCCAGAGATCGTAACTCTGATGGCAAGCAAGATTAAAGGAGCTCTCTCAATCGGAGTTGAAAGACTTCTATTAACGAACGAAGAAAGGTCCATTGAAGATATCTATAAAGTACTTGGCGCAACAAAGTTGGTGAGACTTGGCCTTACACTGCTCGGCGAGTTATTTAAGCTTACAAGAAAGATAGATCAGGATAAACTAACACAACTAGCGGAAGATCCGATTAAGTTTGGAATAATTGCAGCGCTACGCCAGCCTTTTCCAGAAGCTCCAAAGTTTTTCTTAGAAGATGGAAGTATCGAAGAAGTTGCTGGTAAGCTAACACCAGGATATCGAGCTATTTCATCATTAAAAGATATCGAGAACTTAAAAAGAGCGGTCGAGCACTCGCTCGCTTAAATTAAGCTAAGACTAATTTAAAACAGGACAGTAGAGACAGGACAGGAGAGACTGCGCTTCGAGAAAGGCGCTTACTTCTTCTTACCCTTCTTTTCTTCCTTTCCTTTCTCTTCAGTCGCTGGAGTTCCAGCAACAGTAACAATAGCTTCGCACTTCACTTCACTAGAAACTACTTGACCACAACGCCCCTGCTTAGCTGAGCAATCGGCAGCAATGGCATCTTCAATACTTTTTCTCTGAGAGAAATTCATCTGTCTCAAAGTGGCTCCTAGAGACTGATATTTTGAAGCGACACACCCTGTCATGTTTTCATGTTCCGAACCGCAGGATTCTCTTGCCTTCCTTTGCTCTCTTTCTAAATCTTCCTTTAATTTTGCACGCGCAGATGGCTCATCTACCCCCCTAGACTCTAGAGATCTAAAAGGAACCTCCAACTCAATCTCTTCCTGCGCCTTCTTCCACTTGTAAGATATGGAACTTTCACATCGCACATCAGCAATCGCCTCTGCAATAAAAGTGAAAAATATAATGAAACTAACTCCAACTATCTTTAAAAAATACGAATTTCTCATAGGGCACTGATGAATAAAAAGCTCTACTACTCGTCTTAGCATCTGCTTGACGGTTACAACAGGCGGTTTGCTTTACATTGACTTCTAGTTGATTCAACTGGTTAGCGCAAGGCGGACTAAAACAAATGTTTTAATGGAACGGTTATGAGCAACTCATCACTTGATACATCTCAATCCTATATTTATGAAGCACCTAATGAGACTGGGTCTCCTGAGAGACTCTTAATTTTAGCTATGCTTGAACGTGCCATACTTGACTATGTGGGCAACGACAAGAAAGAAGCATTAGAAGCTGAAGAGTGGCTATTTGGAGAGATCGACGATATTGATCCTGAACCTTATACCTTTACCTGGGTATGTCGAGAACTTGAATTAAGCCCTCGAAGCGTTGCTCAGATGATTAGAGAGATGCCTAAGAGAGGGAGCAACAGAGTCGCTCCATGGTATTTCTCAAAGAGCAATAAAGGAACACCGAGTTCTCGCCCCTCCGAAAAAAATGTAGTAGGATCGAGAAACTCTTCTGTTAGTTCCTTCAGAATGCACTAGAGAGATATTTTTAGGAGATATTTATGTCAAAGAAGTTTCTTGGATTAGTACTTGGCGCTCTTTTCTTATCCCCTTTCACAATTAACGTTGCTGAATCGTTTGCATGCGATTGCGAAGCAGGAAAAAAGAATTGTAAATGCGAAGATTGCTCAGGTGAGTGTGACTCTTGCAATAACTCGTTAATTTCAGGGGTGTCACTTAGTTGTAGTTGTGGAGAAGGTGCTTCGAAAGAAGGAAATAAGGACAGCAGTTCTCAGCCTTAATTAATACTTAAGTATTAATTATTTTATACGCCTAAGATGCGGTCGCTTCTTAGGCGTTTTTTCATCTATGGTTCCTTTTTCATCTCCTGACGACTTCTCACTTAAGATCTCTACATGAGATCCGGCAGTCTCTTCTTTAATAGAAACTTCGCTATCTTTTATTCGCTGAAGTTTGAGAGTTGGCTTCTCTTTTTTTACCTTCTCGATCTTCTCTTTCTCTACCGATATCTGCTCAAACAACTCCTGCGGTGCAGATTCTGGCCAAACCATAAACTCTCCGCTCTGACCTGTAACTCCCCAAATCGCGCCAAGTGGCATCTTGCAGGTAAAATATCGATCTCCAAAAAGAAGGTCTGCTTCAACAGAGGATTTGCTAACTACCGTCTTGCCACGGAATAAACGACTTAATTTTAATGTAACTGTATTTAAACTTAAAAGGTGTTGCGGCAAGTCAACTTCTTTAAAAGTTGGACAAAGATGAACCAGGATATACTCATCCTTCGCAAGCATTCGTTCAACTGTAGTACTCTTCTCTTTATCAGAGCTCTTCTTTCTTCCTGCCACACAATCACCAAATATATCTAAATTACTGCGCCGCTCCCTTCTTAAGAAGCTCCCTCAATTGGACGATCTCATGAGACATCTCTTTAATTAAGCCGCGCAACTCTGCAATTTTTTCTTTATTACCTTGATCGGCATTCTTCTCATCTACATTAAGTTTTTCCCCAAGTTCGGGAATATCCTTAGATACGACAACAAACCTAACAGCACTTTCAGCCTTCCGTGCTATTACAAATACGGGACGTGAAAATCGAACGAACAGGGCCCTATCTCCCGTCTCCTCCTCACTCCCAAACCAGGAACTTTCAAATATGCCCTCTGGATCTGCGGCAATATTTCCAGGCAAATGCTCTAACCTAAAGCCTCTCATATCAGGAGCAGCAAGCTTTGCAGTTTTCCTCTCTGGACTTAAAGATAAAGAAGTACGACTGTCGTATACAGTGATCACACCGTAGGAACTTCCTAGACCAACTAACTCTACTGAAATCTGATCTAGATTCTGTGCCCTAGCTACACTTTGGTCATAAAACACCCCAAAAGTAGCTAAAAATAGAAGTATAGATATAAAAACTCGAAAAATTGTCATTTAAATCAGATAATTACAGTTGAGCTGCGGATACACAACCCCTTTAGAAAGCAAACTACCCTGCCGATACTTCCCTTGGGAAGAACTAATTATGATAGGTCTCGAACCGGGGAAGTTATTTGCTGATAGATATCAGATAGTCCGCTGCCTAGGCGCAGGTGGCATGGGCGCAGTCTATCTTGCGTGCGATCCAAAAGACCCAACTTTTCAAGTAGCCTTAAAGGTCTTATATCCTGGCCAAGTTCAGTCTCAGCAAGTCATAGAGAGGTTCAGAAATGAGGTTTCTGCCGCGCATAAAGTAAATCACCCAAATGTTATAAAGGCTTACGAATATTTCGACCTTCCAGAATCTCAAGCATACGCCATGGAATATGTCGATGGAGGAGATCTATTAGAGCGGATGAAAAACGGAGCTCTCGGATTAGATGAAGCTTTACAGATCATCATGCAAACAGCTTCTGGCCTTGATGCTATTCATCGAGCTGGCATTATTCATAGAGATCTTAAACCTGAAAACGTCCTTCTTACTCGTCGTGGTGCCGTTAAAATAACCGACTTCGGAGTAGCTAGACTCCGTGGTGGAAGAACACTGACTCAAGCTGGATCTATGGTTGGAACTCCCAAATACCTAGCACCAGAATATGTTGAAACCGGAGAATGTGATGCACGAGGCGATGTATTCGCACTTGGAGTGATCGCATATGAATTAATCTCTGGCCAATCTCCGTTCGGTAAAGATTTTAAGCCAACAGCGATCCTAGAAAGAACAAAGATGAGCATCCCTGCTCTTGATAAAGTTGCACCTAATTGCCCATCAACTCTTGCTCGAATTGTTGAAAAAGCAATGAGCATGAGATTGATGAAGCGGTATCAAAATGCTCGAGAGCTTGTTTCTGACCTAGAGAGTTATGAAATTGGAGAGAACATTCCAGGCCTGACTGATGGCAATGATGAAAGTTGGAGTGACAAGAGCTCTAAGGAAAAAGGATTTGTTTCAGACTACAACTCTGAGCCAGCAGTCGACAAACCTGCCGTTATAAAATTTAGAACAAAAAGAACCTTCGCTCAGAGAGCAGTAAAGCCTGCCATCATAGTTACATGCTCAGCCATAGCTATTGGAGTAGTTGCCGGAATCTGGCGAGGAGTTGCTGACGACACCCCTGTTCCAAACATAAAACCACTAACAGCTCCAGTTGTAGAGATGGTTCCCATAGAGAAACCTAAACCAATTATTCCTCAAGCAAACTTCTCCTTAAAGAAAATGGAATCTGAGT
>CAZTER010000111.1:0-6140 GCA_964612045.1 uncultured Bdellovibrionales bacterium | reverse complement strand
CCTTCCAGATTTGAAAATGCTGTCCGTCAGACTGTTGATGATAGAATTGCAAAGCTTCTTGGTCTTCCAGACTTTGAAGAATGGAAGAAACGATCAAACATAAAGTAATCAGATCTTTTATTACTGATAACCACCTACTTTATTGATTGAGAAAACCCCATCCTTGGGTTTTCACAGTGAACTACTGCGTTCTTGTTGAGAATTCTAAAAGCTGCGCTCATTAAGTGATATAAATACTGTATATTTAAAACGATAGTTCTAGAAAATTAGACCTGGCACATCAACTGCATAGTACCTTTGTAGAGGGTAACTATGAGACTTGAATTCCTAGGGTCAGTAAGACAGATTTCAAAGCTGCTATCAGCAAAAGCTGAGCCTAATTCTCGCTCTGCTAGTGAAAGCGGTTTTGATACAGAATTAAATAAAACAGTTACTCAAGATTCTGAATTAACTACAAAAAGCACTCCTTCCATCCAACCTAATCAGCTTCCTAAAGATGATATAATGGCTCGGTTTAAGTTCGATAATTACCAGCAGAGAAGTCCAGAGATTGATATACCAAAGCCCATCATAACTGAGAGTGAAGCGGTCAAGAATTCAACAAATAGTGTCAAATCTCCGTCATTAGTTGAAGCTCGCAAGATTAATCCATATGCAGACCTTAATTACGGAGAGCGCGTAGATGCAGTTCGAAAGTTAGTATCTAAGTATGGAGGAGAGAGTGGAGTGGATCCTCTTCTTGCTATGTCTGTAGCTGGAGCTGAATCAAGTTTCAATCCATCTGCTGTTAGTTCGGATGGATTCTATAGCAAGGGCCTCTTCCAGCTTCTTGATTCAACCGGAAAGGAGCTTCATCAACAATCTGGTGTTGAAGAGGCATATGATCCGTTTAGCCCTAATCAAAATACCAAGCTAGGAGTTCAGTATCTAAGGAAGTTGCATGACATATTTAGTCGTGGAGGAGAGTTAGCAGCTGATCTTCCAGTTACTAAAGCGGCAAATTCAACCTCTTTGGAAAAACTTGCCGTAGCAGCTTTCAATGCTGGAGAGGGACGAGTTGCTTCAGCGCAGAGTAGAGCAAAAGCAGCTGGTAAAGACCCTTCATTGTACGACGAAATTGCACCTTATCTACCTAAAACAACGCAAGAATATGTCTCTCGTGTGATGAAGTTCCGCAATGAATTTGAGGGGCTCGCATTCGGCAAGATCGAAGAAGATCTTAAGGGAAAAAATGAATTGGCAAGGAGGTTGCAAGAGGTCAGCAAGGGTTCAGTTAAAGGATGAGGTTCTTATTTAAGGGCCAAGGAGAAAAAGGCAATGTCAATAAATATTCGAACAAACGTACCATCGCTTCTCGCACAGCGAAATCTACAACAGAGCACAAGTAGATTAAATACTGCATATGAGAGGCTATCTTCAGGTCTTCGTATTAACCATGCTCGTGATGATGCAGCTGGTTTGGCGATCGCTGAAAGCTTAAAATCTGATGCAAAGATCGCAAGCGTTGCTATAAGAAACGCAAGTGATGGCGTCTCTATTATCTCAATCTCAGATGCTGCTATCGGACAGATTGGAAACGTATTAAGCCGTCTTGCTGAGCTTGCAGAGCAGTCTGCTAACGGTGTGTACGCAAACTCACAAAGATCTGCTCTTCAGAACGAATTCCAATCTCTAATGAGTGAAATTGAAAGAATCGCGTTTACCACAGAGTTCAATGGACTAAGATTGTTGAGCGGTGGTGGAGAAGTTGTCTTCCAGGTTGGATTCCGAGGAGATTCGCTCTCTAGAGTTTCTTATAATGGTGTAGCTGCAACACTCGAAGCTCTTGGATTAGCTCAAGCTGGTTCATCAGTTCCAACATATTCAATTATAGGTTCGACTGCATTAGAAGCACAGTCAGCTGCTCGTCTAGCTCTTGATGCGATTAACTCCGCTATTACATCAGTTACTCGTAATAGAGGAACGCTGGGAGCTGCAGAAAGTCGATTGGATGTAACGATTCAGAACCTTCAGGTAGCACGTGAGAACTTCCTTGCTGCTGAAAGCCGAATCCGTGACGTCGACGTAGCTCTTGAAGCTGCAGAGTTAACAAGATTGAACATTCTTCAACAGGCAGGTGCTGCTGTCTTGGCTCAGGCTAATAACCAGCCACAGTTAGCATTACAGTTGTTGAGAGGATGATGAAGTAGGGAGTTTGTAATTGTTGTTGGTTGTCTAGTGGAGATGTGGAGTTGGCAAGGTTGACATGAGGTCAGTCTCCAACATTCAGAAGGGTAAAAACAATGGCGCTTAATATAAGAACGAATATACCGGCAGTGTCAGCGCAAAGGAATCTTGCTGCTACTGGCCGTGGATTAGCCACCGCGTATGAGAGACTCTCATCCGGTTTAAGAATCAATAGAGCATCAGACGATGCCGCTGGTTTGGCAATCGCTGAAAACCTCAAAGCCGATGCTAGAGTTGCTTCGGTGGCGATGAGAAATGCGAATGATGGCATATCGATCATCGCAATCACAGATGGTGCAATCAGCCAGATTACCAATATCTTGAGCCGACTCGCAGAATTGGCAGAACAGTCTGCTAACGGCGTGTACAGCAACCAACAGAGATCAGCACTTCAACTTGAATTCACAGCTCTAATGAGCGAAGTCGATAGAATTGCTCTTACAACTGAGTTCAACGGCTTAAAGCTTCTCAGTGGCGGAGGAGAAGTTGTCTTCCAGGTTGGATTTGACGGAACTTCAATGTCACGAATCTCCTACACTGGAGTTCAGGCAACATTATCGTCGATGGGTCTCTCTGGAGGCACAAACCACTCCTTCTCGATTACTGGCTTAAATGACCTAGAATCTCAGTCAGCAGCTAGACTTGCTCTTGATGCTATCAATGATGCGATTACTTCGTTGACTAGAAACAGAGGTACTCTCGGTGCTGCGGAAAGTCGACTTGAAACTACAGTTAATAACTTAATGATAGCACGTGAAAACTTCCTCGCCGCTGAAAGTCGAATCAGAGATGCGGATGTAGCAAGCGAAGCAGCTGAGTTAACTCGCTTGAACATTCTACAACAGGCTGGAACAGCGATACTTGCGCAGGCTAATCAGCAACCTCAGTTGGCGTTACAGCTACTCAGAGGTTAATAGTAGTAAGGTTTTAGTATTTGATCTTGTGCGTCGCTTGGCTGCTTAGGAGAATAGCAGACAAGCGACGTTCCCCTTTTTAAGGATATGACTACCTTAAACTACATCAAACTAGTTTCATCTCTAAGCTTGCTATCGGTGTTTAGTCACCTATCTGCTGCATATGCGCAAACTAAGCTAAAAGTAACTAGCGATTTTCAAAACGGAGGGAACCTTCCTGCGGTTTATACCTGTGATGGATATAATTCTTCGCCAGCACTGCAATGGAGTGGAGTTCCACCTGAAACACGTAGTTTTGCCCTAATAATGGAAGATCCCACAATAACAGGTGCTCTCTGGATAAACTGGATCGTTTATAATATTCCCGGAAGTTGGAGAGGCATTCCTAAGAATTATCTTAGAGGGAAAATCCTTGGATATCCTAATCATGGATTTAATAGCTGGGGGGGAGATACATACGGAGGGCCATGTCCACGATCTGGACGTCATAGATATGTACTTAGACTTTTTGCTCTCGACTATGAGATTAACCAAAGCTCCATTCTAGATAGAACAGGATTATTAAATATCTTTAAAGACAAACCACCTATTGCTGAAGCTAAGATAGAGGGATTCTTTTCTAGAAAACCAGGACTATACGAATCACTTCCGATTATGAAGAAACAGGGTATGCTGCAAGGTGAGGAAGAGTAGCCTCATAAACTCCAGTAATATAGTAAATAAGAGAAGTTAGGACTTATAGCGGCTCGGATCCTTGATCAATTATGGCGTATCTAGTTAAGATTGCTCGATTGAAGAAGTTTTGGGTCTTAATCATATGTTAAAAAAATTTGTTAAAAATCAGAAAGTTGTAGCAGGCTTATTGGCTGCATTCCTAGTTTCAGCAACTGACCTTTTTGCATGTCAGACAATAAATGGCGTACCTGACTATAACTGCGATGGACAGGTTAAGATTACAGTCCTTGGAGATAGTCTTGTTTTCGGTTTTGGAGACCAGGCAAACAAGAATAAAGGTGGCTATGTTCTTAGAGCTTCAAAGAAACTTACCAGTATTGATTTCGTAAATCTTGGTGAGAAAGGGCTAAGGGCAGGAACTTTACTCTCCAGAATCTCTAAAGACCTAAAAACCAGCAAAGATAATAAGTATACTCAAGCTATCTTTAATAGTGATGTAGTTGTCTTGGATCTAGGTAGAAATGATCGTTGGCTTTTTGGAGAACCAATTGCTACTCGTCGTGATTTAGGAAAGATTGGTAGCCTAATAAAAAGTCGAAGTGAAGCAAATGGTTCAGTCGCTCCTATGGTTGTAACAGCAGTATTAATGTTACCAAACCGTGGATCACAAGGACCATGGGTTGCAGAGTTGAATAAGTTGATCTTAGCTAGTTCAACGGATAAGGATCCGGCAGATCTAAGATTTGATAAAGTATCTAAACGATTGTTAGCTTCAGATAATATACATCCAACATCCAAGGGGTATGTAGAGTTAGCTAAGGTATTTCTCAACTATTTGAAGAAACCACTTCCAAAACACATGAAAGTTTTTAGACCAGATAGTGATAATGATGGAATATTCGATCGTTTTGAGACAAGTATGTTTGGAACAAATCCAGAGCTAACTGATACTGATAGTGATGGAATGAGTGATGGTCAGGAGGTATTCCAGACTCTTACAGATCCTTTGGTAGCAAATTGGTGATACTTAAAGCGTTATAAACCTGTTTAAAAGTTTAGCTAGATAAGAATTCACTGTTATTTATTTTTATAAGTAACATTTATTCCTGCTGCTAATGTTTCGATATTCAGAACCTCAAATCCTGATCCTGAGTGATTTGGTGGTTCAAACCTATTTCTACCAGCACTCATCATTCCGCTAACACTAACACCACCAACTAGATTCTTTGTTTGTATAGCAATTGGTCCAGAAAGAGTAATATTTATAGACCCAGCCAAGGCCTTAAGCTTCCCTGGAGAGGAAATTTCACCGTTAATTGATCCAGCTAATGCTTCACCTGATATTCGCACTCCAGATCTTGGTAGTGTTACTGTTCCTGTAAAGTTCCCTAGATCTAATGTCCCGCCTGAAAGTTCTGGTTCATTAAATGTTGTTCCGTGAACCTTCACTTCATCAGAATCATGAACTGCTAAATTGAATCCCGTTGCTAAGGATCGGATGATTACATCTTGGACTCCGGGAAATGATTTCGAAATCTCTTCAGGAACACGAGTAACATTCCCAATAGAAATACCCCCTCCGATAGTGACATTTGAAAAACTAAATGTGGAGCTGGATGTACTTACAACTCGACCTTTCTGCACCGTAATCTTTGTTCCGTTTACCTCAATTCTACCATCAGCAGGGACATCACCCATTATCAAGCTTCCTTTATCACCGATAACTGCATATCTAGTACCATCTTGAGAGAGAGCAATATTGTTAATTACATTGCAGCCGTTAAACTCACTTGGAAGTTCAACTCCATTTACTATTGTTTTACCTGAGAACATTCAGCTGATCCTAAATTTTAGTTTACAGTTTATCATAGAGAATATCAGGGCAGCATTCTTAGTCAAAAATCAGCGTAACATGGCTAGTCTAGATTAGGCTGATAGCAACCCAAATATTTGAATTATATCACTTGGTTCGACCCTATGTTCCGTATTTCCTTCATAGAATCCATATCGTTCAATCATCATAGGAACTAATCCAGAGAAGCTAATTGCTTTTCCAGTTCGAAGATTGGTTAAAGTATAATCTCGATGCGTGAATGTTCCATCTTCAAAAGGGGAGTCCTGTCTACCCATACATCCAATAGAAGTAATATTAAAAACATTACCTTTGAACTCGAATTCCTGGGCATAGTTATGGTTATCGATTGTCATGGCGTATCTCAGAGGAATTGCCAGCTCTTGATGTGATAATCCGAGTCCTAAAATATATTCATTATCAGCGACAAGTAGATCTATTAGAGATTGTGACCTATCTAGAAATCCAATATC
>CAZTER010000110.1:0-6147 GCA_964612045.1 uncultured Bdellovibrionales bacterium | reverse complement strand
CTAGAAGAATGACTACATCCTTCTTATGCTCGACCAATCTCTTGGCCTTCTCAATTACCATCTCAGCAACCTGAACATGTCTCTGTGCTGGCTCATCGAAAGTTGAACTTACAACTTCACCACGAACCGAACGTTGCATATCTGTAACTTCTTCAGGACGCTCGTCGATTAGAAGAACAATAAGAACAACCTCTGGGTTATTCTCTGTGATTGCATTAGCAATCTGCTGCATAAGAACGGTCTTTCCAGTTCTTGGAGGAGCAACAATTAATCCTCGTTGTCCTTTACCGATTGGACAGAACAGGTCGATTACTCTAGTAGAGAATGTTCCTTTCTTACCCTCTAACTTAAACTTTTCATTTGGATGAACTGCTGTCAGGTTATCAAAATGAATCTTAGATTTAAGAACATCAGGAGAATCACCATTTACTGAATTAATCTTAAGAAGAGCAAAATATCTCTCTCCCTCCTTTTCACGTGGAGGTCTAATCTGACCGGTTATCGTATCTCCTGTCTTTAGACCGAAACGTCGAATCTGCGCTGGAGAAACATAGATATCATCAGAACCTGGAAGGTAGTTATAATCAGGAGCTCTTAAAAATCCGAAACCATCGGGCAAGCACTCTAAAACACCTTCGGCATAAACATTTCCATTTTGCTCTGACTGAGCAGCTAGGATGCTGAAAATCAGCTCCTGCTTACGCATGTTATTTGCGCCTTCGACTTCAAGTTGTGTAGCCATCTTCATCAGCTCTTCATTTGGGAGCCTCTTAAGATCGTTAAGATTCATGGCCTCACGCTCTACTGGAGGAGCTTCTTGAACTCGTGCTTTCTGATCTCTCATATTTTTTACCTAAAAATCCCAAAGGGCATAACTGTCATCAACACTGAAACTATCAACACAGTAATATCCACTATGGATATTGAATAATGACCTTTAAGAATTAATTACCCGGAAAATCTGAACCAAAAAAAACACAATCCGACTTATAAAAGCATCAATTGGAAATGTTTAGGATAGACTACCGAGAGTTGCTTTATTGACTTTAACGAACAGGGGGAAACGAAACACCCCACTATCTTGGTCGGACGATAAAATAACTCCGATCCTGAGTCAAGCAACTATTTATTAGAGCCCTCAAGCCTCTCTTTTATAGTCTTAGCCGCGACACTCCTAATATAGTTAGGGGCCAATTCAATAACGTTATCCGGGTTGTATAGCCCTCGAATAAGATCCCCTGATTGATGGTATTCTACTGAAAAGATATCAATTAATCCGCCAGCCATTTTAGGTAAAGAAGCTATAATATCGACCTTCTTACAGATATCAGTATCCCCTGATATAAAATGGTTCACCTGGCCGAATCTCTTGCCATCAGCTATCTCTAATAGCTCACCTACAGGACTAATTTGAGGAGCTAAAATAACTGCCAAGGCCCCTTCTACTATGCGGTATACACCCAAGAAAACCTCCTCTCGGCGAGCATCTCCGAAGACAACACTAACCCCCTCACCAGCACTACTAGCTGCTGCCATGAAGGAAGAATAAGAGAAAAGTGGGACCTTTAAAGAGGCAGAAAGTCCCTTAGCAAAAGCGTAACCAATCCTGAGTCCAGTAAAAGAACCTGGGCCTGAGCCAATAACTACAGCATCAAGCTCAGAGAAAGAGATTCTTTCTCTGGATAATAGCTCTTCAATAATCTTCACCAGCGACGAACTATGAGAGTGCTTCTCCGTAGTAACCTTATCCGATCTTTGTCCGTCTGGTAGCTCCAGTGCTACTTCAGCATAGTCTGTACTAGTATCAATCGCTAAAATGGTCCGGTTCACATCCCCTTAACCAATCTAACTATATCATTAGAAAGCGCCAGAACTGTCAGTGCCATAAGAAGTACCATTCCAACCTGAGTTGCCATTGCGGTTGTTCGCAAGCTCACCCTTGATCCCTTAATAGCTTCAATTAAGAAGAACAAGAGATGTCCGCCATCAAGAACTGGAACAGGAAGCAAATTAAGGACTGCTAAACTTACACTTAAGAAGACAACGAATCTTAGAAGGTCTGCAAACCCTTCTTGAGCACTCTGCATTGTCTCTTTAACGATAAAGATTGGACCACCGATACTCTCAACTGAGATTGCACCGAGAATAAGACCAGCTACTCCCTTTACAGACATAACGGCTAATCGCCAGATATGCATAGCAGAGATCTCTGCTGACTCTATAACACTAACGGCTTCTGTCTTTTGCGCCGGACTTACTCCGATCTTAAATCCACTGCCGAATGTCTTGCTATCAATAAATTTCAGCTCTTCACTATCTTGGATCCCTGTCACCTTAAAATTTAACGGAGAATCAACACCATCTAATTTTCTTAGAACATCAATAGATAACTCTTTTCCACCTGAATCATGAACTATCTTGGCGAATTCAATCCATTCACTAACCTGAGAACCATTAACAGATACGATCAGATCTCCTGATTTTATTCCGACTTTTTCAGCTGGATATGTAGGAACTGTTCTGCCAATAATTGGTTTATTTTCTGGAACTGGGACTCCCCAATACCACACTGAAACAAATGCGATAAAAAGAGCTGAAATTAAATTAGCTAAAGGACCAGCGATAACAACAGCCGATCGAGCAGCAACGCTCTTTTTTACAAACCAGAGATCTTCATTCTTCAATAGCTCTTTCTCTCTAGCATCAAGCTCTGGAACGCCCCAGTACTCAGGAGTTGGTGGTTGATCTTCTTGAGGAACCTGCTCACCGTCTAATACTCTAGGATCATCTCCAACCATTCGAACGAAACCACCTAGTGGTATAAGCCTTAGAGCATAAACAGTATCACCATACTTCTTACTCCATAGGATCTTTCCGAATCCAACAGAGAACTCCAATACGCCGATTCCGCAAAGCTTGGCTACAGCAAAATGACCAAACTCATGAATCGCTACTACTATGCCTAGAACTAAAATTGCTAATGCTATACCCATATCACCTTCTCTCGATAAATCTGACAGAGTTGATCTGCACTTCTAAGGATCTCTTCATTAAGAGCAAAAACATCACTTAAGTTGGTTACAAGCTTAGCGGAAAACCGTTCTAAGCAAAACTCAACAAAGGTTGGAATATCACTAAACCTTAGAGCTCCCCTTTGAAACAACGCCACAGCAATCTCATTAGAGATATTATAAACTAACGGAGACAATCGTGGATTATCAAGCGCTTGTCTAGCTAACTTAACAGCAGGAAATCTCTCATCATCAAGCTTTTCAAAGGTCAGAGTTCCTACCTTTTCCCAATCAAGTTGTTCAACAACGTTAGGCAAGCGATCTCCTGGATATGTAATTGCATATGAAATCGCACCATTCATATCTGGCAAAGATAGCTGGGCTAATTGTGTACCATCTACTAAGCGAACAATTGAGTGAACGATACTTTGCCTATGCACGACAACCTCAATCTGAGACTGAGACACACCATAAAGCCAATACGCTTCGATCAGCTCAAGACCTTTATTAAAAAGGGTTGCTGAATCAATCGAGATCTTAGCCCCCATACTCCAACGAGGATGTCTAACTGCCTCTTGCGGTGTGATACCAGGGAATCTCTCTTTAGCTACACTCCAAAATGGACCACCAGAAGCTGTTAGGATCAGAGACGAGAGATCCGACCTAGTGACTCTCGATAAGCATTGGAACAAAGCTGAGTGTTCACTATCAACAGGAATAATCTCTGACTTAGTACTATTAAGAACCTCTGAAACAAATGCTCCTGCTGCGACCAAACTCTCTTTATTCGCTAAAGCGATTCGTTTATTAGCTCGCAATCCTTCAATGACGTAACGTAACCCCGCTACTCCTACTATTCCTGCAACAATACACTCGGAATTAAGCTCCTTAATTAGGGCAGAAATCTCTGATTCACCAACTACTACTTTTATTTCCGAACTGAGAACCTGAGATAATTTTTGAGCAACACTAACAGACGACGTTCCCACATACTTTGGGGAAAACTCTTTAATCTGCTCTAGAGCAAGATCATAATTCTCACCAAAAACCAAACATTCCACAGAAAGTCTTCCAGAACTACGTCGTACAACCTCTAAGGTTGATCTGCCGATCGATCCTGTAGAACCAAAGATTGCAATTGTAGATATCTTTCTCTGAGTATCTACTCTACCAAGAGTACCGGGCACTAAACTACGATTCACTACACCCTCACACTAGATACTAAGAGGAGAAGAATCATCGCAAATCCTCCAGCTAACAACCCATCTATGCGATCAATGACACCGCCGTGCCCTGGCAGGATAGATCCTGAGTCTTTGACACCATGAATTCTCTTCACAAAAGACTTCAATAAATCCCCAGCTTGAGCTGCTATTCCGATAATAATAGTAGCTAATATAATGAATAAAACTGGTGTACCAATCGGCAATAAAGAACTGGCGCTAACCCCTATTACTACTCCCATTAATAGCCCAGAGATTGAGCCTGATATTGTTTTACCAGGGGAAAGTGTTGCAGATAGTTTTGGCCCACCGATAATCCGCCCACCAAAATAAGCTCCCATGTCCACGAAAGAAACAACCAAGACAAGCCAAAGCAAGAGAGCTGGTCCAGACAACAGAAGAACAATCGAAACTAAGCTCGCTCCACCTATGCCGAGAAGAATCGACATCGAAAAAATTGTTGGAACTATATACTTAAGCTTATCGAGAGGAACCCCTCGCACAAGAAAGAGGGAGAACATGGTGAATATCATCGTAGCGATTGCTATGAGGTTAAAACTCACTAACAATCCAACCTGCACCGAACTAAGATAAAAACAACCGATAATCACACTAGCAGGTGCAATCATTAATAGATAAACAAAGAGCTTTAACTTTACTGTATCTGCGCTCAATGCGACTAAACGAACAACTTCACTTGCTCCAAGAACAACTGCCACATACATAAACAGCAGCAAGCACCAAGAAGCTGATGGCATAGTGATCGAGATCGTCTCTAAAGTAAGGAAGAGAGTAGCGATAATAACCCCAGTAACTGCTCTCTGCCTGAGTTCATCAGCCATTTATATTATCCTAATTAAAGGCCTCTTCTCCCTCATTTATCTGCTCTCCCGTCAGACCGTAACGACGTTGACGAGTACTAAAGAGATTAAAGCATTCTAATAAATCTTCACGGGAAAATTCTGGCCACTTCTTCTCTGTAACAACTATCTCAGAGTAAGCTACTTGCCATAGTAAGAAGTTAGAAACTCTCATCTCACCACCAGTACGGATTAATAGATCTGGATCTGGAACATCGGGAGAATACAGTCCTGCGCGGAAGTGCTCTTCATCAATCTGATCAACAGACAACTCTCCGTTTTTTACTTTTTCAGCTAAAAACTTCGCAGAATTAAGGATCTCTTGACGACCGCCATAAGATAAAGCCAGGACAAGATCCATTCCTTGATGGTTCCTTGTTTGCTCCTCAACACGCTCAAGAATTTCAACGATCTGAGGAGATAATAGAGATCTGTCACCAATTGCTCTGAGCCTAATCCCATTATCAAGCATTAACTTTAGTTCGCTCTCAAGATATCTTGCTAACAATCCCATCAAACCAGAGACCTCTTCTTTTGGTCTTCTCCAATTTTCAGATGAAAATGTATAAAGCGTTAGATATCGAACACCTAGTCTACGACACTCTTCGACTACAGTTCGAACTGTCTTTGCTCCAGCCTTATGCCCTTCAAGCCTCTTTAATCCACGAGCAGCCGCCCATCGCCCATTACCATCCATAATCATGGCAACATGTTTTGGAACTTCACCAACACTTAAAGTACTAGGTGCTTTTTTAAAGAGCGAGAAGAGAGACTTGGTCATCTCAGACCTCCAAGATCTCTTTTTCCTTGGTAGTTGCGATTACATCAATATCAGCAACAAACTTATCGGTAATTTTCTGAATCTCATCTAGGGATCTACGAAGATCATCTTGAGAAATCTCTTTATCCTTCTCTAATTCTTTCTGCTCATCAACTGCATCACGTCTATGGTTTCTCACAAAGATCTTTGTCTCTTCTGTAATCTTGTGAAGTTTTTTTACCATATCCCTACGGCGCTCTTCGTTTAATGGTGGAATAACTATACGAAGAAGA
>CAZTER010000109.1:0-6168 GCA_964612045.1 uncultured Bdellovibrionales bacterium | reverse complement strand
CATCACTTCGCCTTTGTATCTCTCTAAGAATCCTCGCTCCATAGAGCGGCTGAAGTCACTATCAACAGATATAATTGCTACTTTCTTTAGACTACGCTGGTTCATCTGGTCAGCTATAAATCTAGCTTCTGTTTCTACAGAATATTGGGAGCTAAATAATGTATTTTTTGAATCTTTATACAGCAACTCTGATGTAGCATTTGGAAAGACAACTATAGCTTGATGGGAATTAACTAATGGGGCCAAAGCTTTCTGAGAAGAGCCACATATTGGTCCAATAATGAACTTTACTTTATCAATCGTTACAAGTTTTTTAAAAGAGCTTAATGTCTGTTTAACCTCACATCCATCATTTTCAAAGATCCATTTAACTCTTGGAGCAGAGACTCTCTCTACTGCATCTTTAACTACCTTTCCGTACGAGGCAAAATCTCCAGATAATGCAGTAAGCACGCCTATCTTAATTTTTGACTCTTCGGCCTGTGAGCTATTTACTAACGAAAGAAGGATTAAAAGGCACAGAAAAGAAATTTTAAATTTTCTCATGGTATCTCATTCATAACTGAGAAAGATAATGGTTATTTATATAAACTCTATCAAATTACGACAAAAGTATTTATTTAAATTTTGATTTTATCAAAATCAAAAGGCAAATATCTCTTAAACAGATATTTAAAAACTCTTTTCTATTCCAGAAAAGATATCGTTAGCCCTTCACGACTTTTAATCTCAAAGCTATATGGAAACTCTCCTCGACCACTTGATTTTATCATCTGACTTACTATCTCATTTGCTCTGGCAAAAATTGCACCAATTAGTTTTGCCTCTCCTACTGGCTCTTTTCCAGCTGCAATTCTTATATAACTACTCAAAAATTTAGAGCCCTCATCATTAGGAGATGTACCAGGTACTGGCTTACGTGACTCGTAGCTATAGATTCTTGTTTTGTCAAAACCGTAGCCCGCTCCGCTATTGATATCAACTCCAGATTTTTGTGCTAACGCAAATAGGATACTCACAAATACTCGTCTAACTTCGTAAACTATATTACTAAGTTCGGGAGGAGGACGATTCTTAAATCTATCTGGGATAAATATTTGATAAGCTAATTCTAGGTTTAAAATCTGACCACCACCAGAAATTCCACCCTCTAAATTAAGGTCAGGATGATGAACTTGCTTGATAAATGAATCTTCGCCTAATTCCATAACTGAGCGAGATATTTCTTGAGCTAACACGCGAGCATTACGAGAATGTCTCCAGACCTTTTCCTTCAATAAGTCTCGGTGATTTGCAAGTAAAACTTGATCTAACGCTAATTTTGTAGGCAATGAAGCATTTGTTCTTCGAAGAGAGGCGAGATCTTGCGCTGAGTGATCTCCAATTACTGTCAGAGCTCCGACAAAGTTAAGGTCCATTCCATCCTGATGATTCTTAACTAAACTTCTAAGAGAAATTAAAATTACTCCAGAAGGTAGATCTGTAAAATCCTTCTCTGTCCACTTAGAAAATGTGCCTGATGCTGAATCATCAACAAGAACAATTAAACGCTCTTTTCCATAAACCTCCCGAAAAGAGCGCTTAAAATCATCTGATAAGATTAGATCTACGAAGAGGTCAACATTTACAGTTGGATGTTCTTCAGATAAGCCAATCGGTGCAGTAATAAAAAGAGATGGTTTGCTCTCTAGTATGTATTTAATAATCTCATCTGGTGAGTTTTCTGAGATAACGTTAACAGTAGTCGGTAGAAAGGAAAGTGATATAGGGTACTCAAAATATACATCTGGAGTCATTGCTACTCGAAGATTAGACTGATGATCTTGGTGTCTATTGAGAGTCGAGTACCACATGGCAAGATCAACTACTGCTCGAAATGCACTCATTCCAGAGCTAAATGCTACAGTAGATAGGTGTTCTTGATAATCACTGGTTCTAAATATTAGATCACATAGCTGACTCTCGGAGACTTTAATCTCCTCAAGACCCCATCTTTGATAGTCAGTGCTTCCATACCTAACATATTGATCCGGACCGCTCTCGCTACCTCGAGCCCCAAAAGAGCCATCGAAACTGGGCGAGCGCCAATTTGCTTGGTCCAATTTTGCTGTCACTGCTTGAAACAGAGCTCGATACTGCTCTTTAAATCTATGAAAGTTGAGAATCTCAGGTTTCATTTCTGCGCTATTTTCAAACAGGTCGTTATGCGTACTATCTCCACGAAGATCAGATTCAAAACAATTTAATTCATCAAATAAACCTAATAGATTGTTTAAATGACCTGATGGAATTCGACGACCATAACGAATACTATAATAGAGATCCCTCAACTGGAGACTCTCCTCGTATACAAGAGGTGGATGAATCGATAATCTAAATTTCTCACTAAGCAGGTGATTTACAAAAGTTAGAACATCCCTTGACTCATTTTGATTTGGATTAATTCGTCTAACACTTAGTTCTGTGATTAGCTCAATCTCGCGATTAAATTTATCCTCCGGAAAGTCTTGTCCCTCCATTAAACCAGTACATATATGTTTCAGTAAGGATAGCTTTAAGCGACGTGCACCACGCTGCAGCTCTATATAGTCTCTAGATAGTTCACACTGATTAGTATGTGCTAAAGAGGAAAAATCTGTTCCTTCAGAATTGATCGAACTGCCAATAGTGGTAGTACCACAGTTGAGTCCGCCAATTTTAAGTGGTCCAAAGATCCGAGCCATCCTTGTCTGTAGTCCACTCTCTTCGTTCTTGGACGGAATGATAAGTGTTGTAATTTCAGCACACTCCCTTACTTGCTCTGAGATTGATTCATGCTTAGACATATTCCCCCATATTGTTATGCAAGTTCTGCTGGTAGTAGTGACCTAATTTAATTCATCAATACCTTCTCAGAAGTTATTGAAATCAATTAAGAATTAAGGAAATTATGAAGAGCCAAAAGAGCGATAGGATAGTCATGCTTCATTGCAAAAGTTTACAAGCTAAACTATTCTCTGGCCGCCAATGGAGAGGTGGCCGAGCGGTTGAAGGCGCCTGATTCGAAATCAGGTATATCTTAACGGGTATCGGGGGTTCGAATCCCTTCCTCTCCGTTTTTGAGTCCTCTAAGAGAAGTTAGTACTCATATCAAGTCATAATTATAAATATCTAGATATCTGTTAACTCAATCACTCTAACTTTGCGAATTTATACCGCAAACAGAGCACGCCTATAATTTAAAACCGTTCAAAATAAGTCTAATTTCGCAAATAATTTCCATTAGAAAGTTAAGCTACTTATTTCTTCTATTAAATATAAAAAGGGGCGCAATTCGTTGTGTTTCTTGAAGAATTGTCGACATTTTAGTTGAACAAATTATCTCACCAAATACTCGCCCCATGGCAATAAATCTGGGAAACAGATCAGATATCATAACAATTACGCATATACTTAATGATGCTAGTAATAAAATATCTTCAATCTTAGAAAAACTCTCTTCTGGGCGTAGAATTACTAAAGCTTCTGATGATCCTGCAGCACTTGCATTAGCAAATACTTTAAAGATGCAATCTAAAGTAAATTCACAGCGAACAAAGAGCGTTAATGATGCAGTGAGTCTTTTGAATGTTGCACATGGCGCTGTTTCTGAACTTGAAACAATAACTATCAAATTAAAAGAGCTAGCTGAACAAGCAGCTAATAACACAATAACATCGACTCAACGATTGGCTCTTCATAATGAAGCCACTGCATTAGTTGATGAATATAATAGAATTATCAGTACTGCTGAATACAACGAACGAAACTTACTTGATATAACTCAAGGACAAGCAGAGTTATCTCTTCAACTAGGAAGCGGTAATAGCAATAAAATATCTTTCAATGTTGGAACATCATTATCTGCAACTATTGGAGGAGCTATATTCTCAGGTATATTTGATTATGAATTCAATTTAAGTGTTGGTGAAAATTTTGCTGTTGAGTTTTTAGATTATAATGGTGATGGGAACCTCGATGTAGTTGCTAAATCAGAAACATATGTAACTGTAAATTTAGGTGATGGAACTGGTGCTTTTTATGATAGTAAAGGAAGCTCTCAACTGCTAACCACCGATAATACTGATATAGTAGTTGCGGATTTTAACAATGATGGGAAAGATGACATTGTTGGCAGCGCGGGAATTATTTTAGGTAGTTCATCTCTTATTCAGGAAAATTCGACCGTAACGTCATTTTTTTCAACGCACTCAATTGCTGCCGGAGATTTTAATAACGACGGGAATATGGATGTATTAGCTCAAGCGATAGCTGGCGGCTCACTACGCGTGCACCTAGGAAATGGTTCTGGCGGCTTTACATCATCCACTACAATATCAGGAAGCTATTCAGTAAATAATCTAATAACTAGTGACCTTAACAATGATGGCAAAGATGATTTTGTAGCAATAAATACATCAGGAAATATAGTAATAGGAATAGGAGATGGTAGTACAAATTTTTCTCTTACAACTACAGATATAGTAGCGACAACAAGTGATATCTCTCTAAAAGCTAGTGATATGAATAACGATGGATATGCAGATATTATATTCTCAAACGGAACTGATATTAAAATTGCACGAAACTCTGGATCGGGAACCTTTTCTTCGGCCGAAACTTCAACAACAATAGTAGGAGAAACTATCTTCAATATAGGAGATATTGATGGCAACGGCTTGAATGACATCGTAGTCAATAACAATGGTCCTGCTCCATATTTAGCAAACTCAAGCGGAGGATTTACCTTAAGCGAGCATCTAGATTATTTTTCTGGAGGACAAGGGGAGCAGTTTGGTATTGGTGATATAGATAACGATGGATTTTTAGATCTTTTATTCGAAGCAGACGATTCTTTTGTATATGCTTTTATACAAGATACATCAACTACATCCTTCGCCTCTTACATCGACCTTACGACTCAGGCTAGCGCTACGGAAGCAATTAATACTCTAGATGCTCAAATAGCTAGAGTCCAAATTGAGCTAGGTAAACAAGCCGCGTCATCATCCAGATTAAAATCAACTATCAGCAACTTAGATTCAATCGTTCTAAATCTTGAATCAGCATACTCACGTATTACAGAATTTAATGTGGCTGAAGGAATCAGTGAGCTGGTGACCAGAACAATACGACAAGACACTGCCACCGCAATTTTTGCTCAAGCAAATTTGAGTAGAGAACTAGTTCTGAAACTTTTAAGATAAACTATTACTAAATAAACTCTTGCTATTACTGAAGCTATTCTGGAAAATTAGATATGCGTACCCTTCGAACTAATCTCGAGATTAAATTACAATTTAATCAGATTGAGCAGCTAAAACTATTAACTGAAAAGCTCGAAAGCATTGGTCTAAAGAGCTATCCATATGGAGGTAGTGTCAGAGACCTTTTAATTGGAGAAATCATAGGCGGTGATATAGATATCATGACCGTTTATGAGGATATACAAAACTCAGATATAATAAATTTATTCAAATCAAATATCTTTGACCTTTGTAATAAGATAAATGCAAAATACAAAGATTATCCAGAAAAAAATATCCTTATCTATGGTATACCGAATATACCGATCTTTGACATCAAATACCCTATATCTTCGATAGAGAACCGACTATCAAGAGCGGATATATCAATTAATGGGATAGCTTTCGATATAAAGAGCGGATCTCTAATAGACCCATTTCTTGGAAAACCTGATCTAGAAGTTCAACAACTAAGAATTCACTCCCCCGAGTATATCGTTACTTATCCACCAAACTTCCCCAGAATTTTTCGCATAGCGTGCAAGCAAAATCTTACTTTGAATCGTGAAACAAAAGATTTTTTTAAATTCTATGCTCACTGCATAAGTATGGGAGACAAAAGTAGTAAACAAACAACATTGATTGAATTCCTTCGTTTTCTATCCACTCTCCAAATTAAGTCATATTTACATGAGTTTGCTCAATTAGGATTTATTGATTATTTGTTTCCAGAATTAACACCAACAAAGCAACTCTTAGATTCCAACCGAACTCGCTTTGATTTAAATATCACTCTAGCTACCTCTGTAGATGAGCTTAATGATCCACCTACTGCAAGGACCAAACTTGATGAGGATATCGGATTAAGAATCACACTTCGTGGACTAGTTCGCTTTGCACTTTT
>CAZTER010000108.1:0-6298 GCA_964612045.1 uncultured Bdellovibrionales bacterium | reverse complement strand
GAGTGAATCAATAGCGAAAAGGGCATTACAAGTTAATCCAGAGCTCAAGAATGAAATTAATTTAAGAGACTCGCTCTGTTTTGTCGGGTTATTTTCTTCTCTCGAGGCGAGTAAATTCAGCATGCCATGCGTCCACAGTGCACGAAATTCACCCTCTGATAATGGAAGAAGAGGCGTTAGAGTCGCAATTATCGTAGAAGCAGAAGATGTAGACTCCTCTCCTGTCGGAGCCATCAATAGATCTATCTCACTCCTTACCCTGCCTTGATCTATGTGAAGGTCTTGAAGTGTTTCTTCTGCTTGTTGGTGTGTTTGGTCACTTCTCTGATGTGATGGATTAGTATTCATGATGTAGAGCTTAGTGAAGACCACGCTGCTACTCAAATTATATGATTACCGCCAAAAGTTGAGTAAGAGAATAGCGCAAGCTAAGCTAATGCTATGTCTGCATTAACAGTCAAAACAACAACTTTAGCTGCTCCTACAGCGCAATCGCCTGTCACTAGTACTGGAGTGGAATTAGAATTTGCGGCGCTATCCTCGGGTATTCGCAGAGCGTATCTAGAAGATCTTAGTTATGCTCCAAATAGCGATCGCATGAAGACCTTTAGAAGCGAGTTCAATGAGTTATCTATTTCACATGAATTAGTGAATCATCTTATCTCTTTATCTAGCGATAGGTTGAGTGCTCATTTGAAGTTAAGAGATCTTCCTCAAGATCATCAAGAAGTCTTCAACTTTGCTTATAGGTTATCAATCGCATTCGAATTAATGGTTTTGCCAGCAATTGCCTCTCCGAACTGGGTCAATGCTAATTCAGGAAAGGTAGGCGAGATCCTTGCTCTAGGAGAGCAGTTATCTCAGTTTTTGGCAGAGTGGGGAGATCTCTTTGATAACAGGCATAGAGAGGTTCCAAGGTCTATTGAGAAGGCTAGTTTTCATGTATCTAGGTTGGCCAATAGGTGCAAGAAACTCCTAGATGCGTGTAATAGCTAGCAGAATGTTTTCTTTAATAACAGGTCTGGTGCACTTAAGTATCTGAGATTATAATATAATTAATAGTTAATTCTTAGCTGCACAGAGATTAAAAAAGCTCATAACTATTAAGGAAGCAAAGATCTTTCCCGAGCTGAATCTATATATATTATGGCAAACCTACCTCACATACATTTCGGACAGCTACTAAAGGCTGTTATCGGAGTGTTCTTCACCCTTCCGGTGGGGCTAGCCCATGCGCAGGATGTTACAAGATTAGGTGGAGACCTTACTTCAGACCTTCCCCGTATCGTAGCTCTTGAACTTCCTTCCCCAAATATACGCTCAGAAGAAGCTTTCCAGTATCACTTAGAAGGTCACGCGGATTTTCACTCTAGTATGGAGGGGAATCCGGTTCTTGGTCCAAACTTCAATCATAGCTCTTGTGGGGGATGTCATCTAAGAAATGGGCGTGGTGCAATTGCTTTCTCTAGAGGAACAGTTGGAAGTGCTTTACTTCTTAAGGTTTCATTGAAAGGGCTTTTACCTGATGGACGTCCACGTGATGTCCCTAAGGTTGGAGAGCAACTTCAAGATCACACTGTTTCTGGAAAGAATAGATTTAATATCCGGTTGTCTTGGGAGAAGGTTCGCGGACGATATCCTGATGGAACTCGATACGTACTTCGAAAGCCAAAGGTGACTTTTAAGATTCCAGGAGTTGATTCGTCAAGAGTTGTGCACTCAATGAGAATGACTCCGCCAGTTGTTGGTATGGGACTTCTAGAAGCAATCCCAGCTTCAACTTTAGAGGCTTTAAGTGATCAGTTTGATCTAAACAGAGATGGAATCTCAGGTAAGATAAATTACGTTAATAGTCATGAGACTGGGACAAAGCAGATCGGACGTTTTGGTTTTAAGGCCTCGCATCCAACAGTTAAACAACAGTCAGCAGCAGCGTTCTTTCATGATATGGGTATGACTTCTACACTATTCAGAGAAAGCTTTGCAGTCCCTGAAGTTAGTGATGATGTCTTAGATCGGGTGACATTCTATCTGCAAGCGGCTGGTATTCCTCCTGCTAGAGCACAAGTTCATCCAGATATTGAGGCAGGTAAAGCCTTGTTCGTTAGAGTTGGATGTGAAGCTTGTCATAAGATGACATTACAGACTGGACCAAGTTCAGTTGTTGAGGTGGCAAATCAGACAATCCATCCATTTACAGACCTCTTACTACATGATTTAGGAAAAGATCTTGGAGATGCGCGACGTGAATTCTCTGCTACTGGCAGAGAGTGGCGGACTACTCCATTATGGGGATTAGGCTCATATCAGGTTTTATCCTCAAGAAGACCTGGATTTTTACATGACGGGAGAGCTCAGACTATAGAAGAAGCAATCTTATGGCATGCTGGTGAAGCTAAACGCTCTCGCCAGGCATTTATGAAGTTGAAGAGGTTTGAGCGAGCTCAATTACTCAAGTTCCTTGACTCACTGTAACTAAATGTTAGTGATAAGTGATGAAGAAAGGATCTCAAAAAGAACCGTTATATCAACTCGTTTATAGCACGGATCCACCTAAGGCTAAGATTTGTTCCGGCTGCCAAAGGCCAGTAGGGGAGTGTTGTTGCGGCGTTAATCCAAATGATCTGAAGTGTAAGCCGGTTGTTAGTTTTGAAAGAAAGGGACGTGGCGGGAAAAGCGTAACGCTAGTTTCTCGACTCCCAAAGAATCAGAAATTTCTTGATGACATGACAACTGTTCTTAAGAAGAAAGTTGGCGCTGGCGGAACTTCTTATATCCTTGAAGAGGGAGGGGTAATCGAAATACAGGGCGATAAAAGGGATTCTTTGTTAAAGCAAGTAGAGAGCTATTTAAATAGCTTAGTTAAAAAATAATAAAGTTAGGAGATCTCAGATAGATGATCTTTGATAAGATTTTAAATTGTTCACAACTCGCCTTTTTAAGTGACAATTTTAAGGTTGCATTTAAATGGATAAGTGAAGTTGATGCTAATGCAATCGAGGTTGGAAAGCATCAAATTATTGAGGGACAAGTATTCGCAATTGTAGCGGAAGACTTTCCTCGTGAAATTAACCCTGTATTGGAGTGCCATAGAGAATTTGCGGATATTCAACTTGCGTTACAAGGTGAGTTCGATGTCGGTATACGAACTATCAGTGCTGGTGAAGTGCAGGGGAGAGGATACGATTCTGAACGTGATCTTGAATTCCTTGATGGAGAACCTAATAATTATTTAACGTTGAGACCGGGAGATCTTTTGGTTTTATTCCCGACTGATTTACATGCACCAATGCCACCAAAGTTTGGTACGCTGAAAAAAATAATAATAAAGGTAAGGTTGTAGTTTGAAATTACTTAGCTGATAAAACTAGAGCACTCTCAGCTAGTAGTATTGGAATCCCATCGATAATTGGGTACACAGCTTGGCGATCTTCTCGTATCAAGGCACCATCTAGAGGCGTTCTAAAGATCTCTCCAGAACCAGTCTTGATATCTTCTAGCTCAATACGTTGGTTTAGATCTGCTAGCTCTTGTCCAAGCATTAAGTGTAGAGCTTGAAGGGTCTCTGGACAGGCTAAAACCTTTAATATTTCATCATTTAGTACCATATCGGTCGTAATACCCTGGCTAGTCGGTATTCTCAAGTGCCGTTTGCATTAAGGATCCCTATCCGTTACTATTAATAGTCGCCCTAATTTTATAGATACCTTTGGAGATCCCATATGAAGCGGCCAATTACACCGCGAGGTTATGCTTTGCTAAGACAGGAGTTGCAACGCCTAAGAGCAATGCGTCCTGAGTTAGCCAAGGCAATTGAGATTGCAAGGGGACATGGGGATCTCTCTGAGAATGGCGACTATGATGCCGCTAAAGAAAAATCTGGTATGACAGAGGCTAAGATCCGTGATCTTGAGGCGAAGTTATCACACGCTGAGATCATAGATCCTTCCCGACTTGGAGAGCCAACAAGAGTAGTGTTCGGTGCTTCAGTTAAGATTGAAGAGATAGAGGAAGGTGAGCAGAGAAAGTTATGGATCATCGGACCAGATGAGTCTGATGCAGATCGTGGTTGGATCTCGTGTGAATCTCCACTAGGACGTTCTTTGATCGGTAAAGAGGTAGGTGATACTGCTCGTGTTAGTTTGCCTGGAGGAGCCAAGGAATATGAGATCTTGGAGATCTGGGTTCAACCAGAGCTTTTCCAAGTTCCGCCAGAGATAGCTTCAGAAAGTGTTAGCTAAATAAATCAACTAAATATGATCTCAAACCCAATATGATCTCGAAGAAAAGTATTGAGGAGGTAAAGGAGAAAGCTAACCTGATTGAGGTGGCGGCTGAATTTACCTCGCTTCGCAGACAGGGTGGAAGTTATGTCGGTGTATGTCCATTTCATGCTGAGAAAAGCGGTTCCTTTTTCATACGAGATAGCGGCCAATTTTATCACTGCTTTGGTTGTGGAGCTTCAGGAAATGCAATCTCTTTTGTGATGCAAGCTCGAGGAATTTCCTTTCCAGATGCAATTGAAGAGCTAGCGCAACGTTTCGGAGTTAGACTCGAATACGAGGGGCGTGCTGATAAGGTTGATGATCGAGATGAGAAAGAGTTGTTGTATCGTGTAAACGAATATGTAGCTCAACTTTACCAGAATAACCTTAAGAGTGCGCCTCCTGCAGTTCTTGATTACTTAAAACAGCGTGGAGTAACACCACAGGCGATAGAAGCTTTTCGGATCGGATTTGCAACAAACGATCGTGACTATGTCGCTCAAAAATTAAAGAAGAAAGAGCTCGATGACTCAACTCAGGCGAAAAGTGGATTAGTAAGACGCTCCGCAAGAGGCGATGTTTACGACGCTTTGCGCGCAAGAATAGTTTTCCCAATTTTAATAGAGCGTGGCAGGGTTGCTGGATTCGGTGGAAGATTAATCCCTTCACTGGTTCCAGAGGAAACGCGTAACTCCGCACCTAAATACCTTAACTCCCCTGAAACTCCGGTATATCAAAAGAGTAATGTACTTTTTGGGTTACCCCAAGCTCTAGATCAAATTCGACGAAAGAAAGAGGTTTGCATCGTTGAAGGATACTTAGATGTTGTTGGTTTGTGGCAGGCTGGAGTTCAAAATGTTTTAGCTTCTTGTGGAACAGCTATTACAGAGCAGCATGTTAGACGCTTAAGTGGTTTGTGTAGAAGGGTAATCCTACTTTTTGATGGTGATGCAGCAGGACAAAATGCCGCAGGAAAAAGTTTTGAAGTCTTCTTAAATTCCGGAATCGACGCGCAGGTTGTTTTTCTTCCAGATGGCGAAGATCCAGATACGTTTGCTCTAAAACATGGAAGTGAAACTGAAAAAGCTCTGAGTCGGTTAGCAAGAGCGCCGCTCTTCGATTCGTTTATCCAGTATCTATGTACGCGATCTGGTATTAGAGATATTAAAGATCTTGGTGCTGCAAGTAAGGGAAAGCTAGCTGATGAAATAGCCTCTTTCCTAGTTCGCGTAGAAAATGGGATTGAGCGTTCAGAGTTAATAGAACGAGCTGCCATGAAGCTTATGATTGAATCGGTGGCTTTGCATCACTTGATCCGAGAAAGGATGGAGAAAGGAGGGGCTGCAGAGCCACTTAGGATAGCTGCTAGTATGTCATTGGCGACGACAAGCAATAAAGGAATTATTGAAGTAGCGGATCTTCCTCAGATTGATAGAGAACTTCTCAGAGCAGTCATGGTTCTTAAATCTGAAGTGCTTTCCTCTGTTTTGATTGATGGAGCGCTCTGCGAAGAGCTTCATCCAGATACTCTTTCGTTCGTCCAGGAGCTATCAGCTGCTATCTCAATGGGTGACGAAGGGGTTGTTAGAGTCCGCGTGAAGGAGGTTCTTGATAGGTTCGGAGGTTCATGGTTAGCGCTCTGGAAGGAGGCTCACCGGATGAATTCTGAGGGAGGCAATGATTGGAACGAAGTAGTAAATCAATGCCAAATTGCCCTTAAAAGGCGTAAATTGAACCAGTTAATAAGCCGGATTACTGAGGAGATGGCCTCGGTTACTGACGAGGCTGAGAAGGCTCGTTTGGTCCAGCAACAGGTAGAGTTAAGGCGGAAGGCAGCAGGTTAATCTGGCATCTCTTGTCATGGATTAACTTCTTCCGTAATATCAAGCGTTTTGCGAATATCGAGTGTCCAATAGTTTGAGGAAGTTTCTGTGACATCAAAGAAAAATAAAAAGGTCAAATCAGCCAAAAAAGTGATTAGAAATCGCGCAACAAAATTGCGTAGACCGAAGCGTCCTCTAAATGCTCCTGTT
>CAZTER010000107.1:0-6318 GCA_964612045.1 uncultured Bdellovibrionales bacterium | reverse complement strand
TATTAATGAGCCAGCCATTTATGCCATTAGCAATTCAGAAAGCTTAAGTCTTAATAGTGCAAACCTATCTGAGCTATTACTCGTAGATCGCATAATTGCCCTTGTTTCTGAATTTTTCATTACCTCGTATTGGTTAATAAAGGTAGGAATGCAGACATTCAGTGCGATAGCCATCCCTCTATGGGTTGGGATCCTTACGATACTTACAGCTATAAACTAAACTCACGACTAGTTATCTCAGCTTCAATTGCAGAGAAAATTGATAATGAGCAGAAAGTAACCTTTCTACTCACCATGATTGTTCAGGATAAGAATTAAACCCTTTGCTCTGCGCAGGTATTCCTATCTTGAGAATTATCGCATCCCCGATTATTAGATAGCTCGTGATATTCCTGAATTGAGCGGATAGATAAACTTCCCTCTCTCTTCAAGCAGATTAAGCTATCAATCGCTGCTAAGGCTGCCGCCATTGTTGTGTAAGTTGGAATCTTATATTCAAGAGCTGCCAACCTAATAGAACGCGAATCTAAGTATGGTCCAGCACCTTCAGGGGTATTGATTATAAGATCAATCTTACCACCCTTAATTAACTCAACGATATGCTCTCCACCTTCACGAACTTTATTTACCTTCTCAACTGTAATTCCAACGTCAGTTAAAACCTTATGAGTTCCTGCTGTTGCACACAGAGAGTAACCTACTGCAATTAAGTTCTTAGCTAGGTCAGCAACCGCTGACTTATCTCTATTGTTTACACTCAAGAAAGCTGTCCCTGAGATCTTTAACTTAATACCTGCAGCGATCTGTGCCTTAGCAAAAGCACCGGCAAAGTCGGAATGAATTCCCATCACTTCACCAGTAGATTTCATCTCAGGCCCAAGAAGGGTATCAACACCTTGGAACTTCTGGAATGGGAAAACAACTCCTTTAACTGAAACGATCTTCGGCGCTACAGAGGTAATTCCTAACTCTCGAAGCTTCTTACCAGACATAAGTAGCGCACCTACCTTAGCCCACTGCACGCCATTTGCCTTGCTTATATAAGGGACAGTACGAGAAGCTCGTGGATTTACCTCAAGAATATAGATTGATTCATTTGGAGTTACGGCGAACTGAATGTTCATCAAGCCAACGACCTTTAACTCTTTAGCAAGCAAAACTGCCTGCCTTCGTAATTCTGAGATAATAGCGGAAGAGAGTGTTGGTGGAGGATAACAACAAGAGCTATCACCGGAGTGGATTCCAGCTCTTTCGACATGCTCCATAACTCCAGCAACTATGGTCTCTTCCCCATCACTTGCACAATCGACATCCACTTCAATTGCATCATCTAGGTATCTATCCAACAAGATTGGACGCGAGTTAGAAACCTCAACTCCTTCGGAGAGATACCCCTTTAAATCCTCATTCGAGTAGATAATTCGCATTGCTCGGCCACCCAAAACAAAAGATGGACGAATTATTACTGGAAAACCTAGTTCAGCCGCAGCTTGCTCAGCTAACTCAACATTACGAGCAGTCTTTCCTGGTGGTTGTAAAAGTCCCAATTTAATTATCAATTCTGAAAATCGCTCTCGATCTTCTGCAATATCGATAGACTCTACAGAGGTACCAATAATAGGAACTCCAAGTCGTGCTAACTCACCTGATAATTTTAGTGGTGTCTGACCACCATACTGAACAATAACGCCTGTTGGCTTTTCTCTCTCAACTATATTTAGAACGCTCTCTAGGGTAAGAGGCTCAAAGTACAATCTGTCACTCGTATCGTAGTCAGTAGAAACTGTTTCAGGATTACAGTTAACCATTATAGCCTCGTATCCAGCGGCACGAAGTGACATCACTGCATGAACACAACAATAATCAAACTCGATGCCTTGCCCAATTCTATTAGGTCCAGATCCTAAAATTATGATCTTCTTTCGACTTGAAGGTGGAACTTCATCTTGCTCATCGTAACAGGAATAAAGATATGGAGTCCCAGAAACAAACTCGGCAGCACAGGTATCTACCGCTTTATAGCAAGGAAGAACTCCCAAAGCTTTTCTGTAATCTCTAAATTCTAATTCAGGAACTGCAAGAAGTTTTGCCAATCTTGAATCGGAAAATCCAATCTGCTTAAGCTCTCGTACCTCTTCTTTTGAGAAGCTAGATAGCTTACGTCCTATTAACTCCCCTTCTCTCTGAATAATCTGACTAAGTTCACCTAGGAACCAAAGATCTATTCCAGTAGTATCAGCTAACTCTTTAACTGATATTCCTGAACGCAGAGCTTCTGCAACGGTCCATAATCTACGATCTGTTGGTATGGCAGATTTTTTAAGGAACTCTTCCTTGGAAAGACCTGCATTTAAGTGAGCTGCATCAAATCCAGCTGTGTCCATCTCCATAGAACAGACTGCTTTTTGAAGTGCCTCTTTAAAGGTACGACCAAATGAGAGTACTTCACCTACAGACTTCATCTGAGTACCTAATCTTCTATCTGCATTAGGGAATTTTTCGAAGTTAAATCTTGGAATCTTTACCACCACATAATCTATTGATGGCTCAAAGCAAGCTGGTGTTTTCTTAGTAATGTCATTAGGAATTTCATCAAGTGAATAACCAACAGCCAACTTTGCAGCGATCTTAGCAATTGGAAAGCCTGTTGCCTTAGAAGCTAATGCTGATGAGCGAGAAACTCGTGGATTCATCTCAATAACAACGACTCGACCATCTTTCGGATTAACTGAGAACTGGACGTTCGAACCACCAGTATCAACACCTATTCTTCGGATACACTTAATCGCAGCATCTCTGAGAAACTGATATTCCTTATCTGTGAGCGTTTGAATAGGAGCTACTGTAATCGAGTCTCCTGTATGAACACCCATCGGATCGAAGTTCTCTATTCCGCATATGATAACTACATTATCTTTGTTATCACGCATAACTTCGAGCTCAATCTCCTTCCATCCTAAAAGAGATTCTTCAACCAACACTTCACTATTTGGACTTGCTCTTAATGCATGAGTTACCTTCTCAACTAACTCACTTTCATTATTAACAATTCCACCACCAGTTCCACCAAGTGTACGAGATGGACGAAGGATTAATGGATAGCCTAAGTCTCTAGCAGCATTTTCTGCATCATTAACAGAGCGTAGAATTCTTGACTTAGCGCACTCAAGTCCAATCTCTTCCATGGCAACACGAAACAGATCTCGATCTTCAGCAGTTTTAATAGCATCGATAGAAGCGCCAATTAACTTCACATTATACCGGGCTAAAACTCCACGCTCTTCTAACTCCAACGCAGTGTTTAAAGCAGTTTGGCCACCCATAGTTGGAAGAACTGCATCTGGTCTTTCACGTTCAATTACATACTCAACAAATTCTGGAGTAATCGGTTCAATATAGGTTCTATCAGCGACCTCTGGATCGGTCATAATTGTCGCTGGATTGGAGTTGACAAGAATGACCTTATATCCCTCCTCTCTCAACGCCTTTACAGCCTGAGTACCAGAGTAGTCAAACTCACAGGCCTGTCCGATTACTATCGGGCCAGATCCTATAATTAAAATAGACTTAATATCATGACGCTTTGGCATAGGACCTCGATCTTACAAGAGAATAAAACTGAGTAAAAAGTGGAAGAGCATCATGCGGACCAGGAGATGCTTCCGGATGATACTGAACTGAAAACGCATCGGCTGATGGAACCTCTAATCCCTCAACGGTTCCATCGTTTAAATTTATATGAGTAACTCTGGCTTGGCTCGGCAAGGAATCTGCATCAACTGCAAATCCATGGTTCTGAACGGTGATATCTATCTTGCCTGTAATAAGATTTTTTACAGGATGATTTCCACCACGATGACCAAACTTCAATTTAAATGTCTTTCCACCGATCGCTTGACCAAGGATCTGATGTCCTAAACAAATTCCAAATATTGGAACTTGCCCAAGAAGGTCTGTCGTAGCTGAAACAATACCTTTCAAAGTGGCTGGATCACCTGGGCCATTAGAAAGGAAAACTCCTTGAGGATTATATGACAATATCTCTTTCGCTGACGAGAATGCAGGAACTACCTGTACATCAAATCCTGCTTCAACAAGAAGAGATAAGATAGAACGCTTTACTCCACAATCTAAGGCTACTACTAGTGGACGATCTCCTGAAGATCTAACTTGATCCTTATTATTAAAAGAGATGTGTGCAATAGAAGCTATTGGCTTATCCCAACGATAGCCAGATTTTACTGCAACATGTGAGACATACTCCTTGCCCTCCATACTGCCTGCATCTTTTGCGACCTTTATTAACTTAGGCAATTCACCTTCAGAACAGATTGCTATTGCTCCCATCTGAGCACCGTTATCTCTAAGATGGGAAACTAACTTACGTGTATCTATTCCACTAAGTCCAAGTTTACCTTCTCGAACTAAAAAGTCTGACAATGATTCTGTAGCTCGAAAGTTTGAAACTCTTTGTGAAGACTCTCGACAGATCAATCCTTCTGCCCACATCTTGTTAGATTCATAATCTTCAGGATTACATCCAACATTTCCTATCTGAGGTGCCGTAAAGCACATAATCTGACCAGCATAACTCGGATCGGTCAAAACCTCCTGATATCCACTCATCGCTGTGTTAAAAACAACTTCACCGACTATTGGATTATCAATCCCTCTATCAGCTCCGAAGCCTTCACCGGAGAATACAGTTCCATCAGCTAAAGCTAGATATGCCAGTTTTTTACTCATACATCCCCGTCATCACACACTAACACAACCTAAAATCTCTCAGGACAAATCTACCACCCAAAAGGACACTCTCAGTTCGACCTTCGAAAGACTTACCGAAGAAAGGAGTGTTCTTTGATATTGATAAGATCTCTTCACCTTCAAATTTCCAAGTGGCTTTTGGATCAATAATAGCGATGTCAGCTACACTGCCTTTACGTAAAGAGCCTCCTGCAATCTTAAACTGCTTCGCTGGAGCACTACTCAAACACTCAATCATCTTTAAACGAGAGAATAATCCAGCTCTATGTAACTCCAACGCTATCGAGAGTGAGCTCTGTAAGCCAATAATACCAAATGAAGCTTTACTAAACTCAACCCGTTTTGTGTCTAGATCGTGTGGGGCATGATCGCTAGCGACCATATCAATAGTACCATCAGCAAGTCCTGCCCGAACTCCTTCAAGATCAACTTGGTCTCTTAAAGGCGGACTCATCTTTGCATTAGTATCATACTCACCAATAGCATCTTCAGTTAACATAAGGTGATGTGGTGTAGTCTCTGCTGTAATTCTAATACCATCATTTTTAGCACGTCGAATTAACTCGACACCTCGTGCTGTAGATACATGGCAGATATGAACATGCCCTTTTGTAACTCTGGCTATTTCAATATCACGCGCAACCATTACATCTTCTGCAAGACCATGCATTCCCTTTAAACCAAGTCTAGTAGAGAGTGGTGATTCGTTCATACATCCACCACAAGAGAGAAATTTATCCTCTTCATGGCACGTTATTGGAACATCAAGCATATTGCACAACACCAGTGCTCTTCTCATCATTCCCGCACTCCAGATCGGCTCTCCATCATCAGAAAATGCTGCACATCCAGCTTCTCTTAGTTCAGAGAGAGGAGACATCTCTTTTCCTTGTAGACCACGCGAGATGGATCCTATTGGATAAACTCTAGATCGTGCATCACGAGCTTTATCAAGTATAAACTTAGTAACTTCTGCATTATCATTTACAGGCTTTGTATTTGGCATCGCGAATACAGAGGTATAACCACCTGCAGCTGCTGCATCAGTACCAGTTGCAATAGTTTCTTTCCACTCAGCACCAGGCTCGCGAAGATGAACATGAACATCAACTAATCCTGGGACTATCCATTTACCAGAAGCATCAATCTCTGCACTTTTTTCAACTCGATCAAAACTACCAGGATCTCCAATCGCTTCAACAAGACCATCTTTTATTAAGATATCTTTAGGAGCATCTATTGCTTGCGTTGGATCGATAAGTAATCCGTTCTTTATAAGAATCATGCCTCTCCTTTTGCAGTAGCAACTGAGAAAAGAGTAGCCATTCTTACTGCTACTCCGTTATGAACCTGAGATTTAAATAGAGAGCGTCCGCTATCTAAAAGAGATGTTCCTACTTCAACTCCCCGATTAGCTGGGCCTGGATGCAAAATCACAGCCTTTGGTGCATATCGATCTACTAACTTTTCAGTTACACAATACCAACGAGAATACTCTTCAAGATTTGGAACGAAATATCCATCCTTTCGCTCGAGAAAAAAAAAAAAAAC
>CAZTER010000106.1:0-6343 GCA_964612045.1 uncultured Bdellovibrionales bacterium | reverse complement strand
TCACTTCAACCTTAAGCTCCGCTGAAATGGACGGCATGCTCAATCAATATGATAGGAATAAAGATCGTTTAGTCAGTCGAGAAGAACTAGCAGATCCAACCACTGCTCCAACAGATCAATTAAAACCTGCATTTTTAAAGTTCTTTGATTATTTTAAGGGAAAGCATCCTAGTGATCGTGGTCAGATCTCAGGCGCTTCGCTATACCAAAGGCCTCCTGAAGCTGAAGCTGCAAGAGAGGCTTCTACTGCAATACAGAGGATAAAAAGATTTCTACTTGCCGAAAGAATCGCAAATGGAGAACCAGTACAAAACGAAAGAGCTGTTCAAGGCAGGTTAGGGAACTGTTACTTAATAGCCTCCATGAATGCCATTCTTGATAGCAATCCAGGTTTGCTTGACCAGAGTGTTGTTAGACAGAGTGGAACTAAAGCGACCGTAGAACTTCCAGGTGCACCAGATAAGCAGTTTTCTGTTACTACTCCAACGATTGCAGAGTCAGCTATTTTTGCTCTCTCTCCAGATCGCTCAAATATACCAGGAATCATAGAGAAGGCTTACGGTCTCTATCTTTCTGAGGTTGATTCACAAGCTAAGCAGGCCATCCTTCCTCAAGAATACAGTGGAATGGGGGGACAAGCCTCTAGAGCTCTTAGAGTTTTAACTGGAAGAGAAACAACTACTTACACTTGCTCATCTGGTAATAAGGATAAGATTATAGAAGCGTTACAAGCTAACTGTGAGAATGGAAAACCAATTACTCCAATCTGTGTTTATACGAAACCTCCCTTCCTAGGAATCAATCTCCTCCCAAGTGATTATGAGAGAAATCATATCTGGTCTATCCACGGATATATACCTGGAAAAGATGGTGGCAGCGTGATTATACGGAACCCAAAAGCGCCACAAAACATTGGAGATTCCAGGATCTCTGTATCTGACCTTGTAAAAAAATTCTCAGGACTTATCGTTGTCGATCGAGAGTGACTTTATCCGACGCTCAATGCTTCGCATTTTCAATACAATTCGTATAACAAGAAGAACAATTATCGCCCAGATAGCGCTATAGCCCCAGAATAAACTTGGAAATGTATCTATTGCCTGATTCATTGTAGATCTATCTCCTTAAATTTTATTCTGATATCTAAAAGCTCCAATCGATACCTAACAGCTACTAGAACAAACTGCATTACAACTAAAGCAAAGTTAGTAAACCAAAATGCGAAAACAAAGATCGGTTCACGTAATCCTCGATTCTCTACAACCACAGGATGTAATTGAGCAACATTAGATAAAATCTTTACTGAGTATACGACAACCGGAACAGTTAATGCTCCAAGGATAGAAAAGACAGCCGAATGAGCAGCAACATTATTAGCAGCGCCAAATTTTCTCAGTAGTAAAAAGCCTAAGAAGATTAACCAAAGACAGAGAAAGCTAACTAATCTCGGCTCTTTCCAACTAAATGGAATATTCCAAGCTGAATTAGCCCAGATCATTCCGGAAACTAAAACTATAGAACAAAATGCAAAACCAACTTCTCCAGCTGCCAATTGCAAAGCGTCTGCTTTCTTATTTCTGGAAGAGAGAAACCAGAGAGCGCCAAATAGCATGACAGCGACAGAGCAATAGCAAGCAAAAGCACTTCCTACATGGAAATAGAATATACGCTGAACAGCTCCCATAACTGCTTCGTTTGGAACTACCATAAAGACCAAGTAGTTACTAAACAGAATCAGTGCGCCGATAACCAGAGTTGCTATGAGAGTTAATGGATAAAACATAAGTGAATACTGAAGTTACTCTTTAATTACAGAGGAGTAGAGATTAACCCCAAGGACAAAATATACAATTGCCAGCCCAAAGAGCAAGGAAAGCCAGGGGGACTCTATCGATATTGTTCCAAATGACAATAATGTAGCTGTCAATTCGGTCGCCGCAAAAAGAATAGGGGAAAGAAGGGGTAATAAAAGTAGGGGTAAAAGAAGGGATTTAATTGAAGACCCGTTAGTCATACCACACAACAAGGTAGCAAGAGAGCTGTATCCCCAAATTACTAAGAAGGAGATAGCCATCAACGGAATAGCAAATTTAGACAGGTCGATGCCAAGCAATGTAGGAAGAACTAACAAAGTTAAAGCTTGAACTAACGCCATGATCAAACAGTGTACAACCACTTTCGATATGTAGATAAGAGTAACCGGCACTCCAGATACAAGTAACCCATCAAGTGCTCTTAATTCACTATCATATTCGTTAGATCGACCAAGCGAGACTGCGACAGATAAGATAAAAACTATCCAGAGCAGCGATGGAAATAATTTATAGATAACGACACCCTCGACGAAGGCATTCTGAATGCCAAAAGCGATCATGACACATAAAGCTAAGGCTATAAATAAAGAGGAAAACAAGACCTCTTTTCTTCGAACTTCAAGAAGTAGATCCTTATAAATCAAGGAGACAAAAAACCTCATCATCGATTCACTCCTCGATAGAGATTAATAGATAACTCACAGGCCTTATCTACACGCTCCCCCTGTAACTCTAAAGATCTAGAATCTGAGAGAATTCTATTATTTCCAAGAACAACTACACGATTAAAGTACCCTTGAACACGAGAGATATCGTGGGTAGCTAAAATAGCACACCCACCTACTTGAGCTGAGGAATCTAACCAGTGCTGTCTTAAAATAGAGACAGAATCATCATCTAAGCTCGCTGTTGGTTCATCAAAGACCAGAACTTTTGGGTTGTTTATTAAAGCTCGAAGAAGACCGACCTTGGCTTGTTGCCCTTTGGATAGGGAGCTAACTCGTCTATCAGATACTAAATCAAGTTTAAATTCTTTAAGTGCTGTAAGATATCTGCTCTGTGAAACATTAAAGAAACGACGGTATAGCTCAAGAGCTTCTAGTACCTTCATTGACCCATAAATTAAAGGTTCATGAGAAACGTATCCACAGTCACTCTGGCTAAACTGACGAATAATCGAACCAGAATCTGGCCGGGTCAAACCAACAATCATCTTTAGAAGGGTCGACTTTCCAACACCATTTGCACCAAGGAGCATAGTTCGATCACCAGAATGAAGGTCTAAGGAGAAATCCTTAAATACCAAATTGCTGCCGATAACCTTTGTAATCTTGGCTATATTAATTATTGGTGACAAATTTAATCCCAAATTCTGTTATTGAGGATCTTCCTTTAGCTTTTGTACTATCGGAGATAGTTCAGCGATAAGAGAGCCTCTCATCGCTTGATGATCCTCTACTGTAATCTTGCCGGTTGCAAGATCGAGATCAAGATCTTTTATCATCTGAACTAGCCTATCCCTCTGATCAAGTAGGGGAGTTTTATCTTCTCGCGTATCACCTACCTCATTAATTTCAGGAATAAGGTGTGGTTCAACTAAAAACCAGGCAATTAAAACTGACAATCCGATGGAACCGATTATAGCTGGAATCATGTTCTAACTGCCTCCTTGTCATCAGCGACGACTCGAACCTGAATACTCTGTTTAGCTGGAAGAAGGGCAACTAACGTTCCGACAATCATAACTATAGTCCCGATCCATAGCCAAACCTGAAGTGGATTAATAAAGAGTTTCAATGCTGCTTGCTCCCCTTCGGTTCCAACTAAAACGAGATAGATATCCTCTCGTAACGATGTTCTTAGATCTACTTCTGTAGTTGTTTCATTATTTCTTCTGTAACTTCTTAACTCAGGATGCATTGCACCGATAAGCTTTCCACTATTTCTATCAGAAACTAATACTTCAGCATAAAACCTATCATAATTCTTCTTACGCTCAGCATCCAAAGAGTTTAAGGTTAAGGAAAACCTTCCAACTTGAAAACTCTCACCTGGCTTTAATGCAAACTCCTTTTCAACTTTATGTGCCATTGAGGCAGTGATACCGATCACAGCAATAACAACACCTATATGAACTAAATACCCAGCATATCGAGTGCGATGTCGTCTCAAGAGATTTCCTAATCCTCTAACACTAGAGATCTGGCCTTCAGGAGTAACTCTCTGGGAGCGCATTCCCCGATGCATCTCTAACATGATTCCAGCAAGGACAAACCAACAAAGCGAGTAAGAGAGAATCGGATAAAATCCCTCTATTCCGGCCCAGATTAAAATTACACCGACAAATGAAGCCGTTAAAGCAGGCCATAGGAAAGTCTTAAGAATACTAGACCAACTTGCCTTTCTCCAAGCTAAGAGGGGACCAACTCCCATTAAAAAGACTAGAAGAAGAAAGAGCGGAACATTCACCTTATTAAAAAATGGAATACCTACTGTTTGCTTTGCTCCGGTAATAGCCTCTGAAAGCACTGGGAACATGACACCCCAAAGAGTAGCAAAACAGATCCCCAAGAATAGTAAGTTGTTTACCAGGAAGATGGCTTCTCGACTTAGAAAGCTTTCAATAGTTCTTTCTGAACGTAACTCGCTGCGACGGTAGATCGTAAGTGCCAGCGTTAATGCGATCATGATACCGATATATAATAAGAATACCCAACCAACATCCGTCGAGGCAAAAGCATGAACGCTCTGAACAACTCCCGACCTCGTTAAGAATGTACCAAACACAGTTAATAGATATGTTCCTGCTATCAACCACACATTCCATACCTTCAACATATTTTTACGTTCTTGTACCATTACGGAATGAAGGAAGGCGCTTCCAGTTAACCAAGGTAAAAATGAGGCATTTTCAACTGGATCCCATGCCCAGTAACCACCCCATCCAAGTTCAACATAAGCCCAATGGCCTCCTAAAACGATTCCTGCTGTCAGGAATCCCCATGCGACCAAGGTCCAACGGCGCGTTAATCTTAACCAATCATTCGATAAAGAACCGGAGAAAAGAGCTCCTAAACAGAAGGCAAAAGGAACGCTAAATATTGTAAAACCAGCGTAAAGCATCGGAGGATGAATCGCCATTAATGGATTCTGTAGTAGGGGATTTAAACCATTACCATCTGGTGGGATAAAAGATGCGCGAACATATCTAAAGGGATTAGTAACGAAAACTACCATTGTTAAGAAGAACAATGACGATGAATTAGTAACAGCCAAGACCCAAGACATTAATTTACGAGAGGAATGAGAGCTCCAATAGGCAACTAAGGCTCCACACATAGTCAGCATTAAACACCACAGCAACATCGAACCATCCATACCTCCCCAGATTGCTGAGAACTTATAGATAGGAGACATGTCACGATTAGAAAATTGCCATACGTATTGGTTGGTATAATCGTCAGTTAGAAATCCATATGCCAAGGCAGCAAAGGAAACTAAGCAGGTAAAAAAGACTAACAAAGTGGCATTAGCGCTAGTTCTAAGCCACTTCAACTTTCCAGTTATGCCAGCAAATCCACCAGTAACAATTCCAATTAAAGCGAGTATCCAGGAAGCCGCAGCAGCAAAATGTCCTAATTCGTTCACCTCAACCCCCTAACTCTTCTTTATATTTCTTCTCTGGATCTGGAGCTTCATACTTAGATGGACACTGCGTTAATAGGGAAGCAGCTCTAACCTCTCCAGCAGAAAACTCTCCATCAATGATAACATCACGACCAACAGCAAACATATCAGGACGAACTCCGTTATAAACGACCGGAAGAGATCCGCGCTCTGGATGTTTAGGATCTTCAACTGAGAAACTTAATCGAGCAGAGGGAGAGGTCTGATAATTAATCGGTTTATCCGCGATACGGCCAGCCATACGCAATCTCGGAATATCAACTGAACCACGGGCTAAGACCTCCGATGGCATTAAAACTGGAGCACTTCCACTGCGTGTTGCTTGGAAGATCAAGAGAGCGCCGATAATAATGGCGGTGATAACTAAACTTAAAAACTTCATTTTTATTACCGTAATTCGGGGGAAATAAAGCCGCTAAGATTATACCGAACCTTGGTAAATAATGACAACTAATCGGGCTAAACTGGCTTTACCCTATTCTAATCGATCTTTGCAGATCACGAGCCTTCGTCATTAAGCCTAACTCTAAGTGAGCGTATATTAAGTTAAAGCCCCGACTCGACACCAAAACCAACCTCTAAAAGACGCTTTGCCATAGAGATCTGATCTAAGACATGCCCAGCAAACCACCTAGCATCCCACCATTCGCGAGCATCAACTGGAAAACCTGATAATCTTATTTCAAAATAAAATCCTGGAAATCTTGCTAGACCAGAGCTTCCTGCTGTTCCAATAACATCCCCAGCTATTACACGCTTTCCCTTTTCTACTGTTACAGAGCCAAGCCTAGCAGTGACTGAGGCGATTGAGGCTCCATGGTCAATAATTACAACGTTGCCAT